>CALVTC010000007.1 GCA_944359885.1 uncultured Bacilli bacterium
AATAAAGGCATAAATTGCATTATACCTTTAAATACCAACATTTTTATAAAACTTGCATTTAATTATTTAACTAACTTATGCAACAATTAGAACCAATTCAAAATATTGTTAGTTTTTCTGTTCAATTTTTAGTTGTCATTTTAGTTATTGGAATTGTAGTACTAACAATTATTAATTTTTTAAATATTCGTGATAGAAAATATGAAATTGGTGTTTTAAGAGCAATTGGGATGAGTAAGTTTAAGGTATGTGGTCTGTTAATTTTGGAGATATTTTTTGTTGCTTTCATATCTTTAGTTCTTGGTACTTCAAGTGGTAGTCTTCTTGCTCAACCAGTTACTAATAAAATTTTGGAACAAGAAATTACATCTTATACAGAATCTACTATGAATACGCAGAGAAATTTTGGAGATGAAGGTTTTGAACGTCCTTCTCAAAATGTAGGTGGTGAAAACGGTAGTGATATTAAAGCTCCCGATGATAGTAACTTTGATGAGCGTGGTGGAAAGAATGCCGATCAAATAATTACTGATTATGTTGATTCTTTAACTGTTCATATTAGTCCCAGTGTTATTCTTGAACTATTTGGTATTAGTATTTTATTAATTGTTGGTAGCAGTGCGGTTGCTTGCTTATTTGTCAATAAGTATAACCCTAATACTATCTTACAAAATAGAAATCAAGGAGAGTGTTATGAGTCCTATTTTAAAAACTACAAATTTATCTTTTTCCTATGATAAAATTCATCCTGTATTACAAGATATTAATTTAGAATTTGAAAAAGGAACTGTTTATGGTATTTTTGGGAAAAGTGGTGCTGGAAAAAGCACCCTACTTTCCTTACTTGCAGGACTTGAAAAAATAGAGAAAGGTTGTATTTTTTATCAAGAGAAAGATTTGGCAGAACGTAATTTAGATTATTATCGCTGTCATGATGTTGGAATTGTTTTTCAAGCTTATAATTTGTTACCACAGCTTACTGCAATTGAAAATGTTGTCTTGTCTATTGAGTTAAATAATCCAAAAGAAAAAAATAAAGAGAAAAAGGCACGAAGTTTATTGCAGAAAGTTGGTATTCGTGATGAAGTAATGAATCATAAAATATTAAAACTTTCAGGTGGAGAGCAACAACGTGTTGCAATCGCTAGAGCATTATCTTATCATGCTGATATTATTTTAGCAGATGAACCTACTGGAAACTTAGATCCTGATACGGAGGATGATATTATTCGTCTATTTCTAGATATTGCTCATAAGGAAGGAAAATGTGTTATTATTATTTCTCACTCTAGAGAAGTAAAAAAACATGTTGATGTTTGCTATCATTTGGTACATGGAAAAATTACGACAAAATAGCATAAAAGAGATTAAGTTTTTACTTAGTCTCCTTTTCTATTACTCTATAATAGTCATCTTTTAAAAATGACAACTTTACACAGGTAAACTGTTCTTCTTCTGATTTAATACTTACCTTATGACCTAGTTTTTTACATAGTTTATCTACAATATATAGTCCCATACCAGTTGATTTTTTACCAAGTCGACCATTTTTACCTGTATATGTTTTTTCAAATACTCTTGGTAAATCCTCTTTTGAAATTCCTATTCCATTATCATAAATAGCAAGATCTACTCTGTCTGATTCTTCCTTAGCAATTATTTTTATATATGCCTTTTCTTTTTTGCTATATTTAATACTATTATTAATGATTTGATTTATCATAAATTCTAACCATTTAGAATCTGTCAATACTTCGATATTTACATCACTTACGATTAAATCTATTCCATTTTCTAGTAAAGTGTCTTTATTTTTCAAAGCTACATTACTAATTACTTTGGATAGATTTACTTTTGTAATTAGATAATCCTTTTCAGCATCTTCACTACGTACATAGTATAGAATTTGTTCTAGGTAATTATCTAGACGTGATATTTGTTCTAAAAGTTTCTTATTTTGTTCTCCTTTATTGTTATGAATCATTAAAGTAAGAGATGATATTGGTAATTTTACTTCATGAATCCATAGTTCTACATATTCTTTAAAGTCTTGCGTCTGAGTTTTATATTCATTAATTTTTTCTATCATAGATTTATCAATTTCATATAAAGCATCCATTAATAATTTACCTTCTAAAAAGTTAGGTTCTTGAAGCATTTCAACAATTAGATATTTTTGGTCTAAATTTTCTAATTTTTTCTCTAAATCTTGATAGAATGTTTTCTTTCTAATATAATCCATTATAGTTGTAGTTAGTATTCCCAGTATATAGATAATAGATATTGCGATAATTGCTTGAATATGGACTTTAAAAGCAAGAAGAATTAGTAAAATAACAAAGTAGAAAGCAAGTAATATTATAATATTTAACCATTTATCCTTTAGATATTCTTTTTTATTCATGTAAAATATAGCCCTGTCCTTTCCTAGTTTCTACGATTTCTTTATAGCCAAGTTTGTCTAATTTTGTTCGAAGGCGTGAAATATTTACGGTTAAAGCATTATCGTTTATATATTCATCGTTATTCCATAAATCTGTCATTAGTTCATCTCTGGTAACAATTTTTCCTTTGTTTTGCAATAAATATAAGAAAATAATCATTTCATTTTTCGTTAGAATAATTTCTTCATTTTCTTTCTTTAATATACCTTTTTGAGGAATTACTTCAAAATCATGATAGATTAACTTATCTTTTGGTCTTTCACTTCTTTTTAAAACAGCAGCAATTCTAAGTAGTAAAATAGTAGGATTGTATGGTTTTGTAATATAGTCATCTGCGCCATAAGACATCGATAAAACTTCATCCACTTCACTATTTTTACTTGTAACCATAATAATGGGAATATTATATTCACGTCTTATGTTTTGCAACAGTATTTCACCATTTATCCTAGGTAAATTAATATCTAGTAAGATTAAATCTGGTAATTCTTTCTTTATTTGTTCTAAAACATTAGAAAATTCTTTGGTAATGTTTGCTTGGTACCCAGCATTATTTAATAGTTCTTGCAATTCACTAGCAATAGATAAATCATCTTCTATAATCTTTATTTTTGGCATATAACATCCATTCTCCTGTCTATTTTTATTTTATCAGAGGAAAATCATTAAGTAAACTTTCTTTTACCTTTTTAATATTTTTACTGTGTTGGAAGAAGCTATTTTATTTTGCTCTGTTAAAGACTGATAAAATTCTTTCTTTTCTTCTCCTAGAAACGTTGGATATTCATAATCTTTATCTTCTATTTTATTTTGTGTAATTTGACTTTTAATTTCCTCTTTGGAAATGTTATATTTTATCTCTAGATATTCTATAAATATTTCTTGACAATTTTCTTTTTCAGTTAGTAAAACAACAGACGTATTACTTGTTTCTTCTTCTATTAAATAAGTATTATCTATTTGAATTTTTTCTATTAAGGTATCAAAAAGATTAAAAAATGCAATATTATCTTCTAATGTCATTTCTTTTTGATATTCGTTTAATAAAATTAGATTGTTATAGTATAGTTTTGCTAGTTGTAAAAAAGTAGATGTAGATATATCTTGTTGAGTTGATTTGGTATAGACTAAATCTGGATACTTTTCTTGATTTGTAGAATTTAGTAGTAAATCTAGACCATTTAATGCAGTAATGTTATCCATAAAGAATTGTATTTTATTTTGACCATAAACAGAAAATGCTTGTAAAAAAGAAGCAGAATCTTGATATACTAAATATTTTAATAAGTCATTTATTTGATAGTCTTCTCTTAGTGCTAGTGTTGCTTGAATTAAATCTAGGGCCTCATCATAGGTTAGATAACTTGTCTGTCTATATTCGTTTATTTCTGCTGCATATAGTGTTGCATATATTTCTTTTATAAAGGATGGAATGTAATTATCTAGGTTATTGCTGTTATTATCCAGACAATTTCTTGTTAATAAGTGGAACTCTTCATGGTAAATTGCATCCGTTTTTAAGATGTCTGGAAGATTTTTATAACTTTCTAGGTAGATGATAGAAGAATTGGTAGTTACAGCAATTACTACTGAATTTTCTTCTTTTGAATACAAAATAGCATAATACTCTAATTTACACGCTAACTCTTTCGTATCATAGTCTGGATATTTTTGTATTAATTCATTATAGGATGATTGTAGCAGTTCTACTTGTTTGGACATTTCTTCTTCACTTAAAGATTCAAATGTAGTACTTTTACAGGAGATAGTGTTGCTGTTTTCTGTAATTTTATTTAATACATCTTCCCATTTAATACTATTAGTTTTTTCATCGTATAAACTATTATATGTATGTGTATTAGTGTTATCTGTTAGAGTTCCTAAGCTTTTCAGTACTAGATTTTCATCTACAGCTATTTTGTCTATATTAGAATTATGAATGGATATATTACTTATCTTTTCGATTGCTTGTTTTCCTTCCTCTGAAATATTATCTTCATCTAAAGCTAAGTTTGCTAATCTTTCTATTCCTTCTTCTTGTTGTTCTTGTGTTGATGCTAGTAATTGAATTTCTTTTTTATGTTCTTCATATAATTCTTTTATTAAAAATCCTATGATTACTAATTCTACTGCTATTAAAGAATTTAGGATTTGTTGTTTTTTACTATTTTTCTTCATCCTGTGTTTTATTCCTTTCGTATTTATAATCATATAGTATTTTATAAATTTATTCAATCTTTTTTTCTTTCTTGATATATTATATTAGAGGTGGTATATTTGAACTTATTAAAACTAAAAATTGCACATCGTGGGATTTTCGATAATCAAACCATAATAGAAAACTCTTTACCCTCTTTTCAAAGAGCGATACGTTATTGTATACCTATTGAGTTAGATGTGCAGTTAACAAAAGATCATCAACTAGTTGTTTTCCATGATGCATCTCTTAAGCGCATGACTGGTTTGGAGAGATATTTAGAAGATATTCCTGTAGAAGAATTAAAAAAATATTTTTTACTTTCTACTAAAGAAAAAGTTCCAACCTTAGAAGATGTATTAAAACTTATTTCTGGTAAGGTTCCTATCATTATTGAATTAAAAGGAAATAATAAGGATAATATTTTGGCGAAAGAAGTATTAAACACTTTACGTTCTTATTCTGGGGAAGTGGCACTACAGTCTTTTCAACCAAGTGTTGTAAAATATTTAAAGAAAAATAGTACTTATCCTGTTGGACTTTTAATCACATATTTTCCATCTTCTAAATTTTATAGTTATCTTATGAGTAGTTCTTTTTTGATTCGTTATTGTAATCCTGATTTTTTAGCTATTAATAAAAAAATTATTACAAAAAAAAGAATCCAAGGCTATCGAAAAAAATATCCGTTCTTTGTTTGGACAATCGATTCTTTGGATGAATATTTAAATTTTTTTGCTTATGCTGATAGTTTTATCTGTAATAATCTACCCTATTTAATGTAAATGGTTATTTTTGATAGTTCTTTTGATTCGTGTTAGACAGATTATCAAGTTGCAAATTATCAATTGCATCATCAATATAATATGTTATATACTCTTTATATTTTGTTAGTACTTCTTTTGTAATTCCATTTATTCTTGTCTCTTCTATTCCTAAAAAATTAGATATTTCTTTTGTTTCATATACTGTGTCATTTATATATCCTAATTTTAAATAAGCAATTGTTTTTACTTCTGGTGATAATGTTTCTATTACTTTATCTAATAGTGGAAAATTTATAAAACTAGATAAATTTTGTTCTTTTGGTTGATTTTGCATTTGGTTCATAATTCTTTTACCTTTCCCATTTCTTTTTATTAAACATTTTTGTTTTTTTTCTTCATTTAATGCTGTTTGACAAGTTTCTTTCCATTCTCGTTTAGGTCTTTGTCAACTGTATCTGAATCTGAGAAAAATGGTAGTAGTCTTTCTACTTCTTCTGAAAATCGAATTTTCTTTAATCCTTTTTCTTCAATCTGGCGTACTCTTTCTCTTGTTAGACCATATAAATTACCTATTTCTTCTAGAGTCATTGGATCTTGATCTAAAAGGCCGTAGTGATACTTTATAATTAAATTATTTCTTCCTTGAGGAATAACAAAATCTATTACTTTTATTAATTCTTCTCTTAGTGCTTTTTTTATTAATAATGTATTTGGATTGTTGCTTTCATCTGATACAAAATTTAACATATTCTTATTTGTTTCTTCGTTTATAGGTGCATCTAGGCTTAATAATTCCATCTGCATCTTTTCTAGTTCTCCTATAGTTTTTTTAGAATAATCTAATTTCTCTGATATTTCTTGTTGGGTTGGGTATCTATTTAACTCTTGTTGAAGTTGTTCTATTTCTTTTTTATATTTAAATAAATCTGTATAATAATGAACGGGTATTCTAATGGTTCTTCCATCATCTTGTATTGTTCTTATAATCCTTTGGTTAATCCACAATGTGGCATAGGTTGATAATTTAGTATCCTGACTTAGATCAAATTTGTCAATTGCGGTCATTAGGCCAATATTACCCGCTTGAATATAATCATCTAAACTTAGATTATAGTTGCTACTCCTATATTTACTTGCAATTGATATAACTAAACCTTGATTTCTTAAAATCAATTCTTCTCTTGCTTCTTTTGAACCCTTTTGGGACTGTTTTATAAGTTCTCTTTCTTTTTCTAGTGTTAATAACTCTTTGTTTTTATTTTCCTGTATTGTTTTACTATTATTCATTTTGACTCTTCTTTCTTTTTTTTATTATATCTTATTTTTTCGCTAGAAAAAAGATAAAATTTTTGATTTATTAAAATCTGTAATTGTATTTTATATCATAATTTTTACATTCTTATTTTTTTATCGGGTAGGTGGTCTATTATATTATCTACATCACATATTATGTTTTCTTTATACTTTTCTAATATTTCTTTCGTTGCTTCAACTACTTCTTGTTTTTCTATTTTTAAAAAATCGGCAATATCTTCAGTAGAAAAATAGGTATCATTTACATATCCTAGTTTTAAGAGAGCAATGGTTGCTTCTTTTGGCGAAGAAGTAAGTATGGTTTCTTCTAATTGTGGTGTCTTTAGTATTTCTATACTTTCGTTTTTAGCTTTTCTTGGTGTCTCTTTTAAAACAGTAGGAGTTGCTTCTAGTTTTTGTTGCGAAATTATTTTATCCTGTTCTTCCTTTGTTTTTTGCTTTTGCTTGTCTTTTTTCTTCTTTTTTACTTCATTTGATATCTTTCGATTATTTTTATTAGTTTTTTTTGTTTGATATTCTTTTCTTCTTTGCTCTTCTAGGTTTTTGGCAATTGTATCCGCATTTGAAAAAAATGATAGTAATCTTTCGGTTTCTTTTGAAAGTCGAATTTTATTTAATCCTTTTTCTTCAATCTGACGTATTCTTTCTCTTGTTAGACCATATAAACTACCTATTTCTTCTAGAGTCATTGGATCTTTATCTAAAAGGCCATAGCGATACTTTATAATTGAATTATCTCTTTCTTGAGGAATAACAAGATCTATTACTTTTATTAATTCTTCCCTTAATGACTTTTGCATTACCAATGTATTTGGATTTTGTCTATCATCTGAAATAAAATTTAATAAACTGTCTTTATCTTCTTCCCCTATCGTTGAGTCTAAGCTTAATAATTCCATCTGCATATTTTCAAATCGTTCTATGTTTTTTTTGGAATAACCTAGTTTTTTGAATATTTCTTCCGGGGTTGGATATCTATTTAACTCTTGTTGAAGTTGTTGTATTTCTTTTTTGTATTTAAATATACTTTCATGTAGATTGGCTGGTATTCTAATGGTTCTTCCATAATCTTGTATTGTTCTTATAATCCTTTGGTTAATCCACCATATGGCATAGGTTGATAATTTAGTATCCTGACTTAGATCAAATTTGTCAATTGCGGTCATTAGGCCAATATTACCCACTTGAATATAATCATCGAAACTTAGATTATAGTTGCTACTCCTATATTTACTTGCAATTAACATAACTAAACCTTGATTTTTTAAAATCAATTCTTCTCTTGCTTCTTTTGAGCCCTTTTGGGCCTGTTCTATAAGTCTTCTTTCTTCTTCTCGGGTTAATATATTTTTGTTTTTATTTTCTTCAATTATTTTATTATTATTCATTTAATATTCTTCTTTCGTTTTTTTTATTATATCTTATTTTTTGCTAGAAAAAAAGATAGAAATCTCTATCTTCTAATTTTATAAACTCATTATTTGTAATCTATGAAAAATATAATTGCAATTATTCATCTTTTAATTTGTTATATTCTTCATCAGATACAACTTCACACCATTCGTTGGAAGTTTCTTCTCCTGAAACTTCTACAGCAATATGACTAAACCAAGAATCTTTTTTGGCTCCATGCCAGTGCTTTACATTAGCTGGTATTACAATTACTTTTCCAGGTTCTAAGCTAACTGCATCTTTTCCTTCTTCTTGATACCAACCTGATCCTGCAGTACATATTAATATTTGTCCTCCACCATTTTTAGCATGATGAATATGCCAGTTGTTCCTACAAGCTGGTTCAAACGTTACGTTTGCTAGAGAAATCGAACTTGCTTTAGGGTCTGTTAGTGGATTCAAGTAACTTTGTCCTTTAAAATATTTTGCGTAAGCATCATTAGGGTTTCCTAATCCAAATACATTTATTTTTTCAAATTCTTCTTTATTCATACTCGCTCTCCTTATAATTTTTTAATCCAATTATCTATTTCCTCTGTTGAAGTTAACATTTGGTCTCTTTTGTTATCTTCTGCAGAGAATACTATGTTTAACTCACCCTTAATGTTAGAGTTTGGTAGTAGTGTCTCATAATCTTTGAAACAGTGACCAATCCACCCAGCGTTTGTACTTGCTACAATGATATCTTTCTTTGATAAATCGTAGTTTTTTAAAAACTTTTTCATAACAGGACTAATTCCATACCACCATGTACAAGTTATTAAAACTATTTTTTTATATTTTGTTAAATCTGTAGTAATTTTTTTAATTTCTACATCTCGTTTTATGTCGTTGTTTTGCCATTCTTCTACGACTTGATTATAGTCTGTGGAAAATGGTACCATTGGTTCTAATTCTAATATATCGGCATGTAATTTGTTCTTTACGTAATTAGCAATACTTTTACTATTTCCTGTAAAACTATAGTAAACTACTAAAGTATCGTTCATTGGAATGCTCCTTTCTTATTGTTCATCTTTATAAACTTCATCAATGATAGGAAATGCTTTCCATGCTAGAGGCCATCCACAATAGAAGGCAAGTTGAGTAATTATTTCTACAATTTCTGTTTTTGTTATACCATGTGCTTTTCCTAAGGCAATGTGAGATGCAAATGGGCCATCTACAATTCCTTTCCCAAAAAGACCTGCTATTGTTATCATACTTCTATCTCTAGGACTTAATTTATCCTCTCTTGACCAAATTTCTCCAAACAATACATCATCATTTAATTCCGCAAACTTTGGAGCTAGCTTTCCTAATTTATCTCTTCCTGCAGTTTGTTTTTCCATTTTTTCATCCTCCTTCTGTTTTATTATATAACTTCAACTTAACTCTAAGTCAACTAAAATATTTTTCTTACTTCTTCTTTCAATATTGGTCTTCGCAAAAATAAAGCAACCGGTAACATTTTTACTTGATAGGTTATGGTTGTTAAGAGCATACATATTCATATTATTTATCATAATTAGAAAAAATAACTTTTTCATTTTCTAAAGATACTTCTGTATCATTTTTAACTTAATAAATATCGTTTAAAATAAAATCTTCTTGTACGTGAAATCCTTTCTTGACCATTTTATCAAATAGATTGTTAAATGGTACTAAAGACCTTACACAAATTTCTAATTTTTCTTTCATAATTACCTCACACTTTCAAATATTAATTCTTTTATTTTTGAAATATCAGTATTATCTCCCATATGCATACAAATGACTCTCTTTCTCTCTTACTAGATAGATTTTTAATCGTCAAAAATTAGAAAAATTGGTGGATAAAATTTTAAATTTCATAATATTATTTTAAACAATATCTGATAACAATTTATTATTCAAGGAATAGTCAATTTTTCTATCGTTTCTTTCCAATTTTAATTCTTCTAATTCTGTAATTTACCTTTTCATATTTTGCCCTCTTTTCTTTTTTTGTAGATAATCCATAATAGGATTATATTTAATAAAAGTAAGGCAACGAGTAACATTTTTATCTGATACGTTATGGTTACTGATTTTTCTTGAAATGTTAAATGAATACCAAAAGTTTCATATAAAACAGAATGTTGTTCTTTAGGATAGAGAGCTAGAATCTTCTTTGTAATCGATGTAGTTTCTATATTTCTAAGAATGCTAGTTGTTTGACATAATGGGAAATAAAAGAAAATATTACGAATAATGTTCGGATAATATCCAATTGGAATATATACTCCTGTAAAAAAGCCTATTACTACTCCATATAAAGTCTCGAATGTAGAAAAAGAAGTTATTGTTTTTATTCCTAAAGCAATAATTATTAATATTAGTGTTGCGATAATATTAGAAAAAAAGATAATTGAGATACTTTTTAGTATCATTTCGCTTGATGCAATGTCGTGATATTTTATATGAAAAAATAGTTCAATCCCTATATATACTAGAAAAGTTATGATAGTACTAATAATTAAAGCTGCAAAGAAATAGGAATATATAATTTTTAATTTAGAAAGTGGTGTGATGAGAAAATCTTTAATTGTGTTGTTGCAGCAGTCTTTGATTAAAATAAAAATAATTGATAAAGTGCTAGTTGCACCTATTACAATTAAAAGTCCAGAAGTCATCAATCGATCCACAAATAAGCTTGTATAACTACTTATGAAACCATAGTCTTCTACTGCTTTGATTGTAAAATCACGAATAAAAAGAAAATATAGAGATAATATTACTAGAGATGAGAGAAAACTTAAGATAATATTAGATGGATTTTTTAAAAATAGTTTAATGTGTCTATTAATTAATGTTTTCATGAATAATCCTCAAAAAAATATCTTCTAAATTACTGTTAGTTAGAGAGAATGTATTAATTTTATACCAAGGTAATTTTTCTAAATAATTAAGAGCTTTCCATGTAGATGTTATCTCTTTTTTCTCTGTATGATTTTGGTAGTTAATTTGCAATTGCTTTTTACTGTACTTCTTTATTAATTCTTGATAGGTACCAGTAAATACTATAGTTCCTGATTTTAAGATACATAGGTTTGTTGCGACTTTTGCTTCTTCTATATAATGAGAGGAAAAAA
The DNA here is from genome assembly GCA_944359885.1 of uncultured Bacilli bacterium. Taxonomy (GTDB): domain Bacteria; phylum Bacillota_I; class Bacilli_A; order RF39; family UBA660; genus Faecimonas. The sequence goes on from CALVTC010000007.1 coordinate 11,267, forward strand.
AGATGGCTATTTTCTTTTTTTTATTTAGTTTTAGTAGAAAATCCCAGACCTTTTTTCTTGTTTCGATATCTAATGCAGTTGTTGGTTCATCCATAATAATAAGTTCAGGATCCATTACTAAAGCTCTAGCAATAGTTGCAATTCGTTTTTGACCTCCAGAACAAACTTTATATTTTTGATGGAGAAAATTCTCCATTCCTAATGATTTCGATAAATCTGATATTTTCTTTTGTAAAATAGGTTTTGAAATATGGTAGAGTTTTCCTCTAATTATTAAGTTTTTATAAACAGTTAATTCTTCATCTAATGTGTTTTCCTGAAATACAAAACCAATTTTTTCTGTTAGTACCTTTTTCCCATTCATAGCTACAGTTCCTTTACTTGGTTCTAATAGATTCATAATAATATGTAACAAAGTACTTTTTCCAGCACCGTTCGGTCCAAGAAATGCAAAAATACTTCCTGCTGGTATTGTAAATGTGACATCTTTTAAAATATGCTTCTTTTTAAAAATTTTATGAATATGGTTTAATACAAGAAGGTCGTTTTTTGATTTTGATATATGTGTATTCGTATTAGTTCACCTCTTTATAGTATATTCCTTCATTTACCTTTCTTATGTAAAAGAAAAGAGTCCATTTTTGGAATTGACTCTAATTTACCAATCTTTGCCTTTTCGGATTGCTGCTTTATATTCTTTCTTTTTCTGTTTTAAATTGCTTTTTATACTCTTTTGTTGTTTGCGATTATATTTCTTTTGATTGACTACTCTGCTTATATTCTCTTTTTGCTGTTGATTTTTTAAATATGCGTTCTCAATTGTTAATGACAATGTACTTGTAACTAGGTATTTGTCTTTTATTATCAAACTTGTTTTTATCCATCTCGATAGACTATCTATTAATGTTAATTTCATAATTGGTTTTAGATCAGAATAACCTAGTTGTTTAAAAGAAATGGTATCTTGCAATTGGTTCTCTAAATTATAAAATTCTATTTTATCTGGATATAATTTTATTGTTCTTATGTTATTTCTAATGGATGTTTTTTTATTCCATTGTACTATTTTTTGCCAGCAGATAGTTTTTCTAATTCTAGGAGTTTTTAAAATATAAATTATCTTATATAGCAAGAAGGAAAGAATAGTTCCCAATGGAATTATAATTAGTAATTGAAATAATGCGATAAGGGGTGATGCAATTAATAATAAAATAAAATTTAAAACTATTGTTTTTATTAAGTCAACCCATTCAAATTCTATTGTATGATATATTATATAATATAAAATCACTGGTAAAATAATAGAACCTATCCAGGTAGTGAGAATGGTAGTTCCAAGAAGTATCTTACTACTTGTTTTTATGGAAGAAATTATACCTTCTATCCATTTAATAATAAATGAAACTAAACCTATACAAAATGATAGAATAATTCCGCAAAAAATTCCTAATACTTCTGGGTCTATCTTTTTGAAATTTCCTAAATAAATTATATTTTCTCCAAGAGATTGAAAAATTACATAATTTATCAAGACAATTAGTCCAAAAGCAATAATACTAATAATAACTACCCCTATTGTACTTTCTGTATCAATTTCTTCCACTAAATACCGCTTACCCATAATAACTCCTCATTTGTTTTTTTATTGTATACCAAATTTTGGAAATTGTAAATCTAAGTTTTATTTCTATTTGATATTTTTTATTCTTTTTATCCTTGATTTATCTTGGTTTTAGAAAAAAATTCACATTTGATGGTTATTAGCTTAGCTCCTTTTTTAACTCGTTCATATTATATACTGAAAGGAGGAAAAAATGAATCAAGATAATTTAGAACAAATCATGAGAGATTGTTGTAAAGACAAAAAAGATGATTGCTTATGTAGAGTTTTAGATTGTGTATGTAAAAAAGGTGTCACTGGGCCTACGGGGCCAACAGGACCTACAGGACCTACTGGATCTAGAGGTGTAACTGGTCCTACGGGAGCTACTGGACCTCAAGGTATTACTGGGCCTACTGGTGCAACTGGATCACAAGGAATTCAAGGACCTACAGGGCCAACAGGGCCTCAAGGTGTAACTGGACCTACTGGTGCGAGTGGTTTACAAGGGCCTACAGGACCAACTGGAGCTACTGGACCTCAAGGTATAACCGGTCCTACTGGAGCAACTGGTGCTACAGGAGCAACAGGACCTGCTGGAGACCCTGCTACTAATTTAGATAGTTATGCTATGGTGCATGATGAGACAAATTCTACTATTTCTCATAATCAACCAGTTTTATTCCAAACTACTAATATCTCTAACAAAATTACTTATAATCCTGCAACTGGTGACTTTACAATTCCTGAAGAAGGAATCTATATAATTCACTGGTGGATCAATGTAAGACATAGTGATAGTGATCATTCTACTTGTGAACCTAGAACTTTGGGAATCGAATTCCATCAGTTCTGGCCATCTGATGTTTTAATTGCCCATTCTTCTACACATAATAAACTTACTTGCTGTGATACTGGTACAATTAGTGGTAATGCAATCTTTGCGGCACTTCCTGGTGCTAGTTACCGTTTAATTAACACTTCTGGAATTGATATTAGTCTAGTTCCAAACGATTTATATTCAGCTGCTGTTTCTATTACTAGAATAGTGTAATCTTTAAAAGGAGCCCCAAACGGACTCCTTTCTTTATTATATAGTGGTATGTTGTTGATTTTATATCATTGGTAGATTTTTATACATGGGCAAAATTTTCTGATTCTTTTTTGTTTTTCACTTTGCTTTTATAAAGAGCTATTTTATAATCTATAAATTTTATTGTTTCTTCTTTTTCTTTCATCTCTTTTAGTAATATTTCTTTTTGGCTCAGTAACATTTCCAGACGTTTATTTTCTCCATTGTTTTTATCATTAGCAAGATTTAAAAACTTTATAATGTCTTCTAATGAGAAACCTGCCTTTTTCATACATATAATAAAATTAATTCTTTCAATATCTTCTGATTGATAGTTCCTAATTCCATGTTCTTTTTTTACATTTGATAATAGACCAATCTGTTCATAATATCTTAAGGTAGCACTTGGTATATTTACTAACTTACTTGCTTCACTAATTTTCATTTAAACCTCCTGAAGAGTATTTTTAGTTGATTTATCATTTGTTTTCTGACTGCTTTTATTTTTGTTGTTACTTTCGTAGATTATTGCCTCGTATAGTAAGTCTACTAAATGATTACTCGGTGCTAGATTGTATTTTTTTATTATTTGATTAAACACATCATAAGAATGTGTCATATTTAGATAAGGATAGATTAATTCCTTTTTATTATCTAATTCTTTTAAATAGTCTAGTGTATAACTATCTTCTAATATCAATATTGGTAATTTTTTTACCCAGCTTTTGAATTTTTCAGGAATAAAATACGGATTATTTACGTAGGTAAAACTTTTCTTGTCATATTGAATCATATTTTTGATGTCTTCATTTTTAACCCATTCATCTTTTAGGCGATAATCAAAACGGTCTAGTAACTTTAACCCTTTTAATTTTAATGCGGATAGTTGAGCAATATATCCTTTCTCTTCTTGAGAATGAGTAGGAATTATTTCTACAATAACATATTCATCCTTTTCTAAATTCATTTTATTCACCTCTTTAGTGATTTCTATGTAATAGGTACTCAGTTTTACAGAGTTAGCCTTTTCTTTTTACTGGTGTCCCCGGGCAGAATCGAACTGCCGACCTATCGCTTAGGAGGCGATTGCTCTATCCTACTGAGCTACGAAGACAAGTAGTTTTAACAAAAGTTAAAACTATCTTTTTTTACAATTGCAGCCATTTTTTTGATACATTTTCTTCAAATCATCTATTGCTACTTTACCATTTTTAATAATACTGGCATTTCCATTATCTATTTCGATTAGTTTTTCTGTATTTACCTTTTGATAATTGATATTGGTTGTACTAGTTAATGTATTATTTTTTAGTTTAATCTTATTTTCGTAATACTCTAAATTTTGATAATCTTGATAAATTTCTTCTATTTTTTCTTTATATATTTCTAAAGTTTCTTTCTCCTCTGATGTTATTTGTTCTTCCGTTTGTAGATTAGTTACAATATTATCTTCATATGTTGCAGTATAGGTAGAACTTAAAGTAATTCCTTCTGTTGGAAAAGTTGTCATGGTACAAGTCATAGTACCAGTTTCTGGAGTACATCCACTACATATTATCGTTATTATACTAATCAAAAATATTGGCATTATGTATTTTTTCATTTTATACTTCCTGAATCACTGTAATAATCATAGGTTTTGAACCAGTTTCTTGATAGAAAAATTTACCAAGACGTTCTCTTACTTCATTTTTGATTTTTGCATAGTCTACTCTTTTGGTGTTTTTTTCAATATTTGCTTCTATTGTTTCCCTTGCTAAATCTTTTGTATGTTCTAGTAAATCTTGACTTTCTTTTACATAGACAAAACCTCTTGTTAAGATTTCTGGTCCTCCTAGAATGTCTTTTGTTTGCTTATCTAATGTACAACTAATGATAACAATTCCATTTTCTCCTAACATTTCCCTATCTTTTAATACTAGGTTTCCAATATCTCCTTGACTTTTTCCGTCAATTAAGATTTGATCTACTTCTATATGTTCTTTAGAATCAGTTAATCTTCCCTTTATAAATTCAACAACGTCACCATTTTCTTTTAGAATAATATTTTGCTTTGGTATACCAAGTGCTTCTGCTACTTCTGCATTTGCATATTGATTACGATACTCTCCCTTTACTGGAAAGTAGTATTTGGGATTCATTAGATTTATCATTAGCATTAAATCCTCACGCGATGCATGATGTAAGAGATGCTTCTTACTTGACAAGCTTACAGCATTTGCTCCTAACATGGCAATCTCATCCATAATTAATGCTGAACGTTTTTCAATACCTGGATAAGCTGGTTCTGTAATAAAAATAGTGTCTGACTCTTTGATTTTGATGTATTTATCATATCCTTTAATAATTCTTTCTAAGTTGTTAAATGGTTTTTCTTTTTCATCAGAAATTAGTATTACTGTATCTTTATTTTCCAAATCTGAAAGTGTTCCTATTCTTTTCTTATCTACCGTTAAATACCCTTCTTCTGTTGCTTTCGTAATCATATCTTGTAGACCTTTCCCCATGATAACCATTTTTCTGTGTGTCTTAGATACCTCATTAAATATCTCTTGAATTCTATAAAAGTGAGCTGGGAAAATTGTTGCGATGATTCGATTAGGATTTTTTGCAAGTACTTCACGAATGAATCCTGCTACTCTGTTATTTGGTGATGTGTGTCCTTCTTTTTCAGCATAGAACGATTCTGACATTAAACATAAAACGCCTTGTTTTCCAACGTATGCAAGTTTGCCAATATCTGTTTTATATGCTCCTTGCATCGTTGCATCAAATACAAAATCTCCTGTATAAACAATTGCTCCATCTGGTGTATATAATACATAACATACAGCATCAGGTATCGAATGGGTCACACTAATTGGAAAAATAGAATTTTTACCAAAATTTATCTTTGTATGTGGTTTAATTTCTTTTAAGTTTGCCTTTTTTAACTGAGATGGTTCTAAATCATTTTTTACCATTTCTAATGTAAGTTTTGTTCCATAAACTGGGATATGTGGCAATTTCTCCAAAATATCAGGAACTGCTCCCATGTTACTTTCGTGTCCGTGTGTTAAAAAGATTCCTTTTATATTCTTTTTATTTTTTACTAAATAATCAAAATTAGGAATAATATAGTCAATTCCCAAATTAATATCGTTATCGTATTTTAGTCCGGCATCAAATACAAAAATATCTTTATCTACTTTAACAATATACATATTTTTGCCATTTTCGTTAAGTCCGCCTAAACTAAATATTTTAATTTTACTCATATCAATCTCCTTTCCTTTTTATTTTTTGATACAAAGTTAAAAAAGTTTTCCCTTTCGATAAGCGTGTTTATTATATCATAAAATAAACTGTTTTATCAACTTGTTTTATATAGTTAAACAGCTAATTTCTCTAATGCTTCTTTTGCAGCTTCTTGCTCTGCTTCTTTTTTAGAACCTGATACTCCGGTACCGTATATGATATCATCAATTTTTACTTGTACTGTAAAAGAACGATTATGAGCTGGTCCTTCTTCTTTAATTAATTCATAATGCAAACTTTTTTGATTAGTTTGGACATATTCTTGAAGTGCACTCTTATAGTCACTGAAAAAGACAATGTTTGGATTTTCAATATAAGGAACGATAATATTTAATACTGTTTTTCTAGCAGTTGCATAACCTAAATCTAAATAAATTGCACCTATTAATGCTTCAAATATATCCGCAACAATTGCTTTTTTAAATTTTCCTCCTTCTTTTTCTTCTCCATGACCTACTTTAATATACTTATTGAGCCCTAGTGACATTGAATATTCATAAAGAGCATTCTCACATACGTAGCTTGCTCTTACTTTTGTCATTTCTCCTTCGTTTTCCTTTTTATTTGAATATAAATAATCAGCAATAACTAAGTCAACTACAGCATCACCTAAAAATTCTAATCTTTCATAATCTTGTTTTGCTCTATGTTCATTTGCATAGGAACTATGAGAAAAAGCTGTCTTATATAATTTGATATCCTTTGGTTTAATGTTTAATTTTTTAAATAATTCGTCCATATAATCACCATATTAAGTATATCAAAAAAGTAGAAATTAGTATACTTATAATTGCTATTTTATATGGTTTATAGTAAAATGAAATATGTAATATCGGAGCTGGTAGATTTATGAAAGGAATTTTAATTAGACTAATTCGTATCTATCAAAAGATCCCCTTTAAAACTCATTTAAGTTGTCGATTTATTCCGACTTGCTCTAATTATATGATAGAAGCGATTGAGATTCACGGGGCTTTTTATGGGACTTATCTTGGTATCAGAAGAATTCTTCGATGCCACCCTTTTGGTAAGTATGGATATGATCCAGTTCCTAAAGTGAGGAGAAAAAAGAATGAAAAGTAAAAAAATATTATTGCTCATCGTATTATTTGTTGTCGCTATTTTTACAACAACTGGTTGCAAACAAGATGATATGGATGATATTAGAATTTTAGTTACAAATTATCCGAGTGAATATATTACAGAAGATTTATATGGAGAACACTCTAGTATTAGTTCTGTCTATCCTGATGGCGTTGATACTGATAAATATGATTTTAGTAAGAAACAACTAGAAGATTTTAGCAAATATGATTTATTTATTTATAATGGACTAATTGAAAAAGAAAGTAATTTAGCATTTGATTTATTAGATTTAAACCCTGATTTAAAAATTATTGATACTGCTTATGTACTAGAGACAGAATACTCCCCAGAAGAGTTATGGTTAAATCCATCTTCATTATTGATGATGGCACAAAATGTGCGATTAGGGTTAGAAGAATATGTTAGTAGTAGTTATATTAAAAGAGATATAGAAGAAGCTTATGAGGATTTAAAAGTTACTTTATCAGAATTAGATGCTGATTACCGATTAGCTGTTGAAAATACAGATAATAAAACTATTGTGGTTGCGACTTCTTCTTTGAAATATTTAGAAAAATTTGGATTAACTGTTATTTGTATTGATAAAGATGCAACAGAAAAAATGATTAGTGATGCACAAGTTCTTATTGAAAGTGGAAATATTTCTTATTTATACTCTTTTGAAGGAGATTCTTTAAATGATAAGGCACAAGCATTATTAGATGCAAATGCTGGTTTACAAGTAGAATCTTTACATAAATTAGATAATTTATCAGATGAAGATCGAGCAAATAAACTTAATTATATAAATATTATGAATCAGAATTTAGATTTAATTAAACAAGAGTTATATCAAGGACAATCTAATTCATAATTAAAAAAAGAAAAGTAGCAGGAGCTACTTTTTTGGTATTATAATATTTTATTGCTAGTTATAATATAATAATTAAACGATATATCATTGAATTAAATTTTTAACTTCTTTTACTTTTTTATTCTCCTATATTGTTTAAAACGTTAATATCCTCGTTTATTAATTGTACTAAAACTTCTATATTATAATTTTCAAATTGTTTTTTTATTTTTTCTACAGGAAGCATAAACAATTCTAAGCGATTTACTAATAATCTATCAATTACTTTTATTTGAATGGAACTTAGATATTTTATTACTTCTATTACATTTTTTTCTTTGGTTAGAAAATAGAAGATAATACTTTCGTCGGTTGTTTCTTTTATTTTATTGATTGTTTCTTCTTTTACTCCGTAATCTAGTAAAAAGTTCATACTTCCACCTCTTTTAATGTTGTTTGTTCTGCAATAGTTTTCTTTAACTGGTTATATTCTTCTTCTGTTATGATTTTGTTATAACAAATAGCGTATAATAAGGCATCTAGTGTACCTCCAAGATTGTTTTCACACAAAGCATTGTAGATTCTTAGTACTTTTAATTTAGATATTTTTAATCCATTCATATTATATAATAATGTTTCGGTATCGCTAAAGATATTTAAACTCATAATTTCTGGCACTTTGAAAATATCTTCAGAAATTTTATTTTTCATAGATTCTTTAGCTATCTTATCGTATTCTTTTTCTTTTTTAAAGATTGGTTTCTTATAGGATGTTTGTAGAATTGCTGTTTTTACATCATAAATATTTTCATATTCTTGACTATCTATTGTTAATTCTTTTCTTAAACTTAATTTTTTTACTCCGTTGGACATCGTTAAGCGGAAAGCATTATTTAGTTTTTTATGCTCTGCTTGATATAATTTAAAAAATAATAATGTTTGGTCTGATAGATACATCGATAAGGCACTTAAGTTGTTTTTAATATATAAGATACCCAGTGAATGATTTTCTATCCATAGGTCAATTATCTCAGGGATATTTTTTGATCTTAAGGCAGTTAAAAAGTCATCTAATAGATTCTTTGGTTGAGATATTTTATATAGGCCATAACACTCTAACCAGTCTAGATTCTGTTTTAAAAGAGAGTTTGATAATAGTAAGATTTCTTTTCCATTTTCTATTGTAGTTCCTATATTTATACCATGTTCTGTTAGTAAAGTAAGATTTTTTTTCAAAGATTTTATTCTACCAATTTTATATTTTCCTTCATATAAGTTTTCTTCTTCGATAAAGACACATACTAATGGTTCTAAAGAAGTGATATTTATTCTTTTTTGTTCTGCTAGTTGACCTATCTCTTCTAGATTTTTCTTAGTAGTCATTAAAAGGTATGTTGTAAGTAATAGACCATCTTCTTTTTCTCTTAATTTATAAAAATTTAACTTTTGCATGGTACTTAATACTTCTTCTATATTTTTTTTGCTACCCTCTTTTATTAATTTTTTTTGATATTTATCTTCTAGTTTGAAAAAATCATAGTTATATTTCTCAAAAACTTTTGAAATTTCTGATTCTGTTAAGAGTATTTTAGATTGACTGCTATTAGTTGTGTTTTTCTTTATTACATCTTGATTATATTTTATTAATGATAATAAAATTGCTTGTTTTTTCTCTTCTGTCATATTGCTTTCTTTAAATAAATCTTTGATAGTATCTAATTGTGTAATTAAGATATTACTATTTGGGTTTTTAATATTTGAAAGTAAGTCTTTATAATGTTTTGTCATGACCATGATGCGGTTATATTCAGGGTCTAGAGATTGATGTTCTTGGTTTTTTTGAGATATATAATTTTCTAAATTTTCTAAAAAAGAATTTAATATTGTCAATTGGTGTGGTAATAGAGTATAACTTGTTTTTTCTATTTGATTTAGTGTTAGAAGCGTTTTTATGATGTCTAATTCCTTTTTCATTTCTTGTTTTTCTTCTTCTTTAATAGAAAGACTATCTACTATTGTATTTAATTGATTGATGTCTACTTTTGTTATTTCATTAACATCATTTTTTAAGTTCTCTAATATAGTTATCTTTTGAGATAAATTTTGATCTAGATGGGCGCTATATTTTTTTACTTCTTGTTTCTTTTCGTCAATTGCCTCTTTTAACCATGTAATTAATTCATTTTGTTCTGCCATATTATCACCTACTATCCACCACTAATTTTCTACGAATAAAAATCGCTCATTATTCCATTTTCCTAAAACATTATCTTCTTCTGGAAATGTTACTTTAATTTGGAATCTTCCTTCTAACGTTTTTAATATTTTTCTAAGTTTATCTATATTTTCCGATTTGATTTTTCCTATTTTTCTTTCTACTTGTCTTTTTAGATGAGTATTACTTTTCTCTGTTAATTTTTTTTGTTGTAATATTATATTTTTTTGAAAAACAGAAAGAAGAACTGCTGTTTTTTCATTTTCTTGCAGATTGGTATATTGTAGACATTCATAAAACTTGTCAATATTTTCTACTTCTTTATTCTCTTGTAGTTCTTCTATTAAATAATCTAGTCTTTTTATAATTTGTTCTTTTGTTTTTGCTATTTTCTTTATGGAGTCATTCTTGATTAATTCTTCATATGCTTGACTAATCTTTAGACGATATTCTTCTAATTTCTTTTTTGTCTCCTCATATTGTTCTGCATGTTTGTAACCTATTTTTTCTAAAAAGTACATGTTTTTAATTTCTGATTTGAATGATGCGATAATTTTATCTTCTTTTAATGTGTATTTTAACATAGCGTTGAAATCTTCTTCTGCTTCTAATTCATCTTGATTTTTACTTGATGCATCATAATATGGAAAGTTACATACATTATTCTCTGTAATTGCTAGCATTCCTTTGATATAGTCTAATAACATATCTTCTTTTTTTATTTTTGCCAATTCTTTTTCATAGGAACTCTTTTTTTCTTCCATATCTATTTTTAATTTTTCTATCATTCCAGCATCTTCCATAGCTAGCACCCCTATTCTATAATAGAGTATAGCATATTTTTTAATCATTGAAAACTATTTTCTATCGAACTATTTTAACTATTTTAAAATTATAGAATTACTAATGGTTTTCGATATTTCATTAAATAGACCGTTCATTGCTTTATTAAATCCTTGCTCTATTAGTGAAGATAACTTCATTCCAAATTTTGACAAAATATTATTATAATCTGCTTCTTCTTCCAAATAATTTTGGGCATTAATCTCCTTTCCTTCTTTTACATCTTGTTCAAATCTTTTTATTGCATCTTCTGTTAATGTTGTTTTTCTACTTTCTGTATATTCATAATACCCAGTCATTTGACTAACATATAAACCTAAAAATAGAACAACTAAAACTATCATTAGAAGACCAGCTATACTTTTATAATTCATATTCAGCAATCACCTCCAAAAAGCATTCTGAAAAAGCAAGAGATGTATTTAGCACTTCATCGATAGAGTTTTCTGGTCCTCCCATTTCTACTAATATAGTAAATGGAGAGAAATCTTGATTGTAAACGCCATTTACTCCTTCCCCTTCTTTTTTATAAATTCCTTTTGAAAGGCCAGGATATTTTTCTTCTATCTTTTGATTGATTTTTTCAGTAAATGCTAAATTTTCACTATAATTAGGATTTTCTAGACCAATTAAAAATAATATTTTGGCATAACTTTTATTTTCAATTGTAATTGTAGTTCTATCTTTTGAAAGGCTGTCTCTATGAACGTCAATAAAATATTTTAGGGTTGGATAATTCTTCTTTGCTTCTTCTAAAAAGACTCTACTTGCCTGATAACTTCCTGCATAGTTCCAACCATGTTGGTTTAGTACTTCTTTGATGCTTTTTTCTTCAACAATTGTTGAATAATTCTTTTCTTCGAATTTTTCTTCTAATATATAATTATTCATTTGAACTGTTGGCATTACACTATATTCTACAAAACTACTAGGTGTATATTCTTCTGATTGATGACTATTATAAATATAGATTAAAGGAGATTTTTCTTGTTGCTGGTTTTGGTTTGGTTCTTTTATTGTTGAAGATGTTTTTTCATCTTGTACTAACCCGTGGTAATTTGCTTTTATTAATGTTTTAATTGCTTCTTTTTTAGTAGGAAATAATATATTGATTAATTTTTTTAGTATTGTGTTTTCTTCGTTTTGAGAAAGTAGAATCTCTACAAATTCTTTTTGATCAATATTTAAATTTTTACTATCTAGATATTGATACGTTAAATATATACTCCATACAAAAAGGAGTAAAAGAAATATTCTTTTTACTCTATTTTTCTTCTTTGGCTTTGAAAAAAAACGTTTTTTCATACTATCACCAAAGTTATTTTATCTTATTACAACGGGGTTAATTTGTCGGATTAAAGTTAGTATGTAGACTTTTATTAATAATATTTCCTAAAAGTATAGAAAGTTTATCTATTAAATAATCAATTTCTTTTGGTGTTACCATCATATTATAATTAACAGGTAATAATACTTCTAATAGTAAAGACTTTAGTTCTTCCTCATTTAAAAGGCCTACCATACCTAGGATATCTTCTTTTTGATCTTTTGTTAGAATGTCTTTTTGATCTTTATAGTCTTGATTTTGTATGGGAACCAATTTTAATTTTTCATTATCTTGATTGCTAAGTTGATAGCTGATTTTTTTTAATAATAATTCTAGGGTATTTTGGACAATTGTTGCGCCATCCACTACTGTTGGAACACCAATTGCAATTACGGGGATGTTTAATGTGTCTTTACTAATTTCTAATCGATTATTACCAATACCACTTCCTGGTGAAATTCCTGCTGTTGTAATTTGAATTGTTTTATTTAATCTATTGATAGAAGAAGATGCTAATGCATCAATTACAATCAGTAAATCGGGTTTTATTTTATCTTTGATTGCTTCAATTAAATCTTTGGTTTCAATTCCTGTTACTCCGGTTACGCTTGGTTTGAAACTGGCGACATTTTGATAACCCTCTTCTACTTCTCCAAGAAAAAATAAATGTCTTGTTACTAATACATGATCTAGTGTTTTAGGGCCTAGCGCGTCTGGTGTTGATGATGCATTTCCTAATCCGATAACTAAGATTTTCATACCACTTTGAAAATTTATTTCCTGCAATACTCTTTTTAATGCTTCAATTCCAATTTTTTCTACTTCTTTAAAATTATTCTTATCTGTTATATCTTCGAAAGTAATTGTTTCATATATTCCTTCTTTCTTTTTCCAAGAGGAAGCTACATCTTTATTAATTTTTACTTCTTCTAACGTTATATTTTTTTCTTTTCTTATGATCTTTGATACTACTTTATCTTGTTTTTGCCTATTTATTTCATCTACTACTAAATCTGTTCTAAAACCTTTATTTTTTAAATCAATTGTATGCATATTTGCTCACCTATTTATAATATTTACAAATAAGGAAAAAATATTTGCTTTTTATAGAATTATTTGGTAAAATTAATGTGTTTATAAAAGTGAGGTGAAAATATGCCAAATATAGCAAGTGCTAAAAAAAGAGTACGTTCTAATGCAAAAAAGACAACTGTAAATACTTTCGTAGTTTCTAGTATGAGAACTGCTGTTAAGAAATTTGAAAAAGAAGTAAAAGCAGGTAATAAAGAAGCAGCAAGCACTAATTATAATATTGCAATTCAAAGAGTTGATAAAGCTATGTCTAGCGGTAAGATTCATGCTAATAAAGCTGCTCGTTTAAAATCAAGATTAACAAAAATGAAAAATGCTATGTAAATCAGTCAATTCCTTGATTGGTTTTTTTATTTATAAAGATTTTCTTTATCTCAGTTAAGTAAAGATGAGTTAGAAAATGGACTGGCTTACTCCATTCTTTTATTCTTTACTTTTTTCATTTTATACGATAGAATTAATTTGATACAAGATATCTATTACTACCGGAGGAAATATGAAGAAAAGTTTAGTTATACTGGGTATTACTCTTATTATTATAGGAGTGTTATTTTTTTATCAAAAGGAATTACAAGATGTTTATTATTCCGTGTTACGTCATTTTACTGAAGAAGAAATTCAAATAGAGAAAAATGAGTATTTTAGAAATTATGATTTTGCATTTGTTCAAAATACTGATGATTTTGAACCTGATAATAGACAAGAGCTACTTAATATCTTTTATACTGTTATTAATTCTGGAATGAATGATTTTACATTTTACTGTCCTGATAGCTATGGAAGTTGTTTAAATGATGTAGAGGTATTAGCGAATGATCAGGATTTACTTTCTCATATTAATAATTTTGTTCACCCTTTTAATGGATTTAATCATATTGAAACACAATATGACTCTTTAGGGAAAGTTGTTATTCATATTGAAAAAAGTTATACTGATGATCAAATAAGACAAATTGAAGCTAAAGTAGATGAATTATCTCAACAATTGATTGTTTCAGATGACAGTGATATTAATAATATTAGAAGAGTTCATGATTATATTATTGATCATAGTGTTTATGACTCGGGTAGAAGTGATTATAATATTACTATGTATCGATCTGATATTGCTTATGGTCCTTTGTTACAGGGATATGGAATATGTGGTGGATATACTGATGCTATGGAGTTATTTTTGGAGAAAATGGGTATTGAAAGTTATAAAATTTCTAGTGATCAACATGTATGGAATGCAGTATATGTGAATCAAAACTGGTATCATCTAGATTTGACTTGGGATGATCCTGTTACATCCACTGGAGAAAATATATTAGAACATAATTTCTTTTTAATCGATACTCCTACCCTATTAATGCAAGAACAAACGGAGCATGAGTTTGATCAAAATATTTATTCTGAATTAAAAGAAGCCTAGTGATAAGCTTCTTTTTTTTACTAAAGTTTTGGAATTTTTTTTATATCATTATAAATTTTATTTATTGTTTCTTCGAAATTATCGAAATTTACTTCATACCAAGTTGTTGGAAATTGATGGCGAAAAAAAGTATATTGTCTTTTAGCGTAGTGTCTAGAATTTAATTTAATCTGTTCTATTACATCATCTAGTGTTTCTTTCTTATCTAAATATGGTCTAAATTCTTTATATCCGATTGCAGTATTTAATATTCTTGATTTATTATAGTCTTCTTTTAGAGAAAGTATTTCTTCTAATAGACCTTCATTCATCATCTTGTCTACTCTTTGATTAATTCTATTATAAATTACTTCTCTTGGTGCAGTTAGACCGATTACTGTGATTGGATATAGACATTTATCTTTTTCTGTAGTAATTGGTTCTTTATTTTCGTATTTATTTAGTGTTCGAACGAGACGTTTTCTATTATTTTTGTGAATTGTGATACCTGGTTCATATGCTTTTATTTTCTCTAATATTTCTTCGTTTGATAGATTGAAATAAGTGTTATTTTTTGTTCCTTTTGTAAAAACATAATTGTATAGAGCTGCTTTAATATATAGACCTGTACCACCCACGATAATTACTCTTTTCCCTCGTGATGTAATTTCTTCTATTTTTTTTCTAGTATCTTGTTGATAATCATATACACTATATTCTTCTTCTGGATCTTTGATATCTATTAGATGATGAGGGGCCATACTTTGTTCTTCTTCTGTTGGTTTGGCACTACCAATATTTAGTTTTTTATATATTGCTACGGAATCCCCGTTAATAATTTCAGCATTTATTTTTTTGGCAAGTTCAATACTTAATTTTGTTTTTCCTACACCTGTTGGACCTATGATGACAATTATTTTTTCCATAATGATTCCTCCTAGTCTAGAGAACGTTTAAATAGTTTTTCTAAATCATATTTTGTATATGTAATGATAGTTGGTCTACCATGAGGGCATGTAAATGGATTCTCGCAATCTCTTAGAGCTTCTAATAACCAAACTTGATCATCGTATGAAAGATAATCATTTGCTTTTACAGACATTCTACAGGCCATTGTTGCGGCCATACGCCAAACAAATTGATCAAAGTCAAAACTTTCTTTACTAATAATAATATCTACTACTTTGCGAATACATTCTTCGGCGATATCTTCTGGTATCCAATTAGGGTGAGAACGAATAATGATGGTATTCATTCCAAACTCTTCTGCTAAAAAGCCATAATCTTTTAGTGTATCTAGATGATTTTTTACAATTAAAAACTCATTTGTAGTTAGTTCTATTTTGATTGGAATTAATAGGTCAATAGGAATTACTTTTTCTTTTAAAGACTTCAAAACTTTCTCATAATTTATTCTTTCAGCTGCTGCATGTTGATCGATGATATACATACCATCTTCATTTTCGGCAATAATGTATGTTAAATATACAATTCCTCTTGGAATCATCTTTTTTATTCTTGTTTTTTTTTCTTCATTTTCTTCTTTTGGATCAGTTTCCATCATCTGACTTGTACTTTCTGTATCATTTTCGCTATCGGCAATGGAGAAATCTAGAATTGTCTCTTCATATTTTGGCCTTTCTTGTTGTTGATCTTCTTTTTTGAAAGCACGATAAAGTGGAATTGTTGTTTCTCTTAATGCCTCTTCTGATCTAGTCGCAACTGTTGGTATTAGTGTTAGTTTTTGTAATTGTTCTGTTATTACATCAAACACTAAACTTTTTAATGTATCCATTTTGGAAAATTTAATATCCATTTTAGTAGGGTGAATATTAATATCAATTAGAATAGGATCCACATCGATATTTAGTACAATGATTGGAAATTTATCTTTTGGAATATAGGTATGGTATGCTTCGACAATAATTTTGTTTAAATCGTTATTTTTAATTACTCTTCCATTTACTAAGGTTGTGATAGCACTTCGATTACTTTTTTGCATTTCTGGATAAGAAATATAACCGTGGATATAGTAATCATCATTTTCTCCTGATACTTCTATCATTTTTTTGGTAATATCAGCACCATAAATTTCATAAATTACTTTTCTTAAATCACCATTTCCATCTGTTGCTAATAAAGTTTTATCATTATTGATTAGTGTAAATTTTATATTTGGATAAGATAGTGCCATTTTATTTACATATTCTGTGATATTAGCCAGTTCTACATATAAGTTTTTTAGATATTTTAATCTTACTGGAGTATTATAGAATAAATCTTTTACGGTAATTGTTGTACCTTGCTGTAAGTCACTATATTCTATATGTATATCTTTTCCACCAGATAATGTTAAGTAAGTTCCTATTTCACCGTTTGAGGTTTTTAATTCCACATTAGAAACAGAGGCAATTGATGGTAATGCTTCTCCACGAAATCCAAGTGATTCAATATTAAATAAATCATCTAGATTTTTTAACTTGGATGTTGCATGACGAGAAAATGCTAAAGCAGCATCTTCTCTATCCATTCCTATTCCATTATCTGTTACTTTTACTTCTTTTACTCCAGAGTCAATTAATTCAATTTTAATTTCATCACTTTTAGCATCGATTGAATTTTCTACTAATTCTTTTACTACATTCATTGTTTTTTCGACTACTTCTCCTGCAGCAATTTTATTGGCAAGAATTTCATCCATTACTTTGATTTTACTCATAGGTCACTTCCTACTCCTTCGGATATGTTTGATCTAGATCATTATCAGCACTACAGTCTACATGAACTTCATATTTATAATCTTCTAGACCAGTTGTTGCACTAGTTGTAACATTGGTTACTGTTACACTTCCTGTACACAAAGCAGATGTTTGATAAGGATCACTTGGTCGATCAATAAATTGATTATCATAAAGGGTTTCGATTGATATTTCTATGGAGTCCCCTGGGTTTAATAAAATGTTATTTTCCATTAAATACATTACTGCTCCATCATAGGAAGTAGAGGCAATTGTTTCTACTCCTTGTTTTCTAGAATTTTCTAGATAGATAATTACGGATCCTACTGCCACTGCCATTAAAATCCCTAATATAGTGATACTTGCTAGTACCTCTACTAAAGTAAATCCCTTGCTATTTATTCTTTTCATCTATTTCACCCTTTCTTCTTCATTATACTACAACTCTTTTAAATAAGTCGCTAAATTTTTGGCAACATCTTTAGAAACTACTTCTGCAAGCTCTTCTTCCGTCGCTTCTTTTAAACGTTTTAGAGAGCCGAACTTTTTTAATAACTCTTTTTTTCTAACTTCTCCAATTCCTGGAACAACATCTAAAACACTAGATAACATTCCTTTTGACTTAATGTTTCTATGATAAGTAATCGCATAACGATGAACTTCGTCTTGAATTCTTGTAAGAAATAGGAATAAGTTAGAATCTTTTTTTACATTTAATATTTCATATTTATCATTCATAATATAACTTGTTTTATGACTATCGTCTTTTACAAGACCAATGATTGGAATATGAAGCCCTAGTGAATCTATAATTTCCTTGGCAACACTAATTTGGAGCTTTCCTCCATCCATTACAATTAGATCTGGTTTTTGTAAATTTTCCATTAAAACTTTATAATATCTTCGGTATAAGACTTCTTTCATTGCACTTAAGTCATCTTTTACATCTGCTGAAATTTTAAATTTTCGATATTCATTCTTTAATGGTAAAAAGTCTTCAAATACTACCATTCCTCCTACATAGAAGGTTCCAAATAAATGGGAGTTATCAAATGATTCCATTCTAGAGACTGAGTCTAGATGAAGAAGTTCTTTTAGTTCATTAATTGCATTTAAACGAAGTTTATCATCCTTCTTCAATGTTTCTTCTTGTAGATCCAATTGCTCTTTTGCATTTTCTTTGGCAAGATCTAGTAATTTTTTTAACTTTCCTTTTTGTGGCGAATAAGTTCTTATATGAAAATATTCGCTAATTAACTCTTGATTTAACTCTTGTGGTAAATATAGTTCCTTTGGTAGCATACCTTGTTTGTCATAAAATTTAATTAAGTATTCTACTACTTCTTCTTCCGGATCAACCATAGTCTGAATGATTTCATTGTGTCTTCCAAATAATAATCCATCTCGTATAAAAAATATTTCTACGGATAAATAATTTTCATCTTGATAATAATTTATTAAATCAAATTGATAACCCTTATTTAAATCTATTTTTTGTTTGCGAAGGGTAATATCAATATCTTCTAACATTCTCTTTAACTCTAGTGCTTTTTCATAGTTCATTGTATCGCTAGCACGATGCATTTCATCTTTTATTTTTTCTACAATTTCTTTAGAATCTCCTTTTAAAAATGAAGTGATTTCTTTTTTCATTTGATCAATTTCTTCTTTATCTACTTCTTTTACACAATAACCAAGACATTCATGAATGTGGTAATACAAGCATAACTCTTTTTTCAATTTATCACACTTTCTTAAGGGATAAATTCTATTAATCATCTCTACTGTTTTTCTTGCAGCAGCAACATTCGGATATGGTCCATATAAATGGTCTTTTGTTTTTTTTCTCTTTGTGTTTCTAACAATCTTAAGTCGAGGATATTTTTCATTGGTAAGCTCTATATATGGATATGTCTTATCGTCTTTTAATAAGATATTATATTTAGGGTCATATTTTTTAATTAATGTTATTTCTAGTATTAAACTTTCTAATTCACTGGATGTCACAATATATTCAAAATCATCTATTTCTTCTACTAGAGCTCTTGTTTTTCCTGTAGCGGTACCAGTAAAATAACTTTTTAATCTATTCTTTAAATTTTTTGCTTTTCCAACATAAATAATTACTCCATCTTTATTTTTCATTTGATAACTACCAGGTTTTGTTGGAACTAAGGCAAGTTTTTCTTTAAAATTTTTCATTTAATCACCAACAATTCTAATTTATTATACCCTATTTTTATAAAAAGAAAAAGTCAAGAAAAAAAGAATAGTATCTTCTTTCTATTCTATTTTCGTTATTGATATTTTTGCATTGCTTTCATCATCTGATTAATTTGTTTTTGATTAGGTTTTCTACCCATCTGCATCATTAATCCTTTTAACATTTCCTCTGTTATTGGAGGATTGTCCTTTAAATATTTTTTCATCAGTTTTCTAGCAACAACGACTCCGATAATTAAGCCGATAATAAGTCCTAATAATACCATTAAAATATCGTGTAACATAAATTCATCTCCTCACTACTAACATTTTACTAGAATTTTTGTTATTCTACAAGTTATATTGCTTCTTTTTCTGCGAATTCTTGTAAAAAGAAGTAATCTTGATATTTAAACTCACAAACAAAAAGTCTTGGATTTAATTGATTTAGATATTCAAAGAAAGAAGATGATAATTGTTCTGCCTCTATTTTAATATAACTTTTTTTTACAGTTAATCTACTAATTTCATCTCGATAAAGATTGTTATAATAATGAATTTGACCTCTTTTGGAATACGGAATGTCTTGGTGAAGTTTTAAGAATAAATAACGATCAATTCTATTTTTATCAATTGGATTAATTAATTGTTTAAATAAATGATAACCATACTCAACTTCTTCTTTTTCTAAGTAATAGATTTGTTTTAGAATGTTATATAATACTCTTTCATTTCCTCGATATAAATTGATAAACTCTTCTTTAATATCAAAAATAAAATAGACTCTCATATTATCACCTAGTTAATACTATAATCTATATAAGAGTCTATTTTTGTCGATTATTTTAATAAGTTTTCTACTTTTTCTTCTAAGCTATCAATATCAAAACCATATTTTTTATAGACATCTTCTTTTGGTGCACTCGTACCATATTCATCTAGAGTAATTAAGTACTTTTTGTTAAAGACTATACTGTTCCATGGCATGGAAGATGATGCTTCTATTACAATTTTTCTTACTTCTACTGGTAATATTTTGTCTTTATATTCTTCACTTTGTTCTCGAAAGCGCTTAATACATGGCATAGATACTACTCTAATATCCATTCCTTTTATTCTAAGACGTTTTGCTACTTCTATTGCTTTATGAACCTCTTCTCCTGTTGAAATTATAATGCCTTGTGGTTTCCTTTCTGTATCATAAACAATGTATCCACCTTTCGATACTTCACTTATTTTTGTTGTTTCTAATATTGGTAATTCATTTCTAGATAATGCAATAACAGAAGGACCGCTTTCTTTTTCGAAGATAGTTCGATAAACACCAATTACTTCATTGGCATCGGCAGGACGAAATACTTCTAGATTTGGTGTTGTTCTAAGAGATGCTAATTGTTCTACTGGTTGATGAGTTGCTCCATCTTCTCCTACACTGATTGAGTCGTGCGTATAAATATAAGTGACTGGTAAATCCATCATAGCTGACATACGGATACTAGGTTTTTGGTAATCACTAAAACTTAAAAATGTCGCTCCGTAAGGATGAAATCCACATAAAGCAAAGCCGTTTAATATTGCGCCCATACAATGTTCTCTTACTCCAAAATAAATATTTTTTCCAGATGGATTTTCTGCAGTAAAGTCCCCTACGTTTTCGATATATGTTTTGGTTGGTTTAAATACATCTGCACTACCGCCAATAACGGTTGGACAGTTAGGTACAAGAGATGAGAGAATTTTTCCTGAGGTTACTCTAGGAGACTCTTTCTTTTCTAGAGGTGGCTCATAGATTATATCTTTGATATCGAACGATTTTTTTCCAGTTAAAAAGTCATTTAATATCTTTTTGTCCTCTTCTTCTAAATTTTCTACTGCTTTTTCAAACTTTTCGCTAATATTTTTACAGCGATTATTTATCAACATTTGGAAATCATCCATCGTAATTTGTGATATTGTAAAAGGAATATCTCTAATTTGCATTTTTTCTTTGATGGCGCTTACATCATCTTTTGCTAATGGACCACCATGTACTAAATTGGTACCTTCTAATTTGGAATATTTACCAATAGTTGTTTTTACTTCGATTAAAGTTGGTTTATCTGTTGATGCTTTAGCATCTTCAATTGCTTTTGTAATTGATATGATGTCTTCTCCATCTGGTACAGTTATGACATTCCATCCCTGGGCGATAAATCTCATTGCTACATTTTCTGTAAAACACATGGATGTACTGCCATCTAAACAGATATTGTTAGAGTCATATAAAACAATTAATTTATTTAATTTTAATGTTCCAGCAAGAGATGCTGCTTCATAGGATATTCCTTCCATTAAATCTCCATCTCCGCATAATACATAGGTATTAAAATTAATTAGTTCTTTTTTTCCTTTGTTGAATCTTGCTTCTAGATTCTTTTCTGCCATCGCTATTCCTACTGCTGTTGCTAGACCTTGTCCAAGGGGACCAGAAGTCACTTCAACTCCTGGTGTTTTTTTATATTCTGGGTGTCCTGGTGTCTTGGAATCTAATTTTCTAAAGCTCTTCAAGTCGTCTAGGGTTAATGGATATCCTGCCATATAAAGAGTAGCGTACAATAAAGCCGAACCGTGTCCTGAAGATAAAATAAAGCGATCTCTATTATAAAAAGCTGGTTTTTTAGGGTCTATTCTTAAATGATGGGCATATAAGCTGTATAAAATTGGTGCCGCACCTAAAACAATTCCAGGATGTCCACTATTAGCTTCTTCAATCATATCAATTCCTAAAGAACGGATTTGATCAACAATTTTTTCTTCTTTTATTTCACTCTCATCTCGTTTGGGACTTACCACATTTATCACTCCTTATGTTTTCATTATAACAAAGAAAGTATGTTTTGTAAAAATTTATTCTGTTATTATTTTTTTACTAAAAAAAGAATTTATGCTAGTGTTTTCATAAATTCTTTTTGCCTTTTTTCATCTTGTTGTTTTTCTGCTATATCAGGAATAAGAGATTGAAATTCTTCTTGTTCTATTGTTTTATGTTTAAATAGCGCATCCATAATTTCTTCGTTCCAAGGATAGTGTTCATTTAATAAATTTCTATAATTATTTAGTGCTTGTACCCCTACGCTATGGGCAGTTATTGCTTCTGCAATTGTATTTGCAAGTAAATTCTGTTCTTCTTTGATGATTACGCCATTTAACCATGCCTTTTCTACTACTTTTATAACCTTACTATCTTCATCTTCGCCCCTTTGGTAAAAACTTATCTGCGTGATTATTTGTTTGGATTCTTCTGTATAGTCTGGTGTAGTATATGCAGTTAAACTGTTTGAATATGTATATTCTTTATTCCCTTCTAAGTTTTCTTCTGATTTAACAAATATAGTTTCATCTATGATGAAAGAATCTTCTGCTGAGGTATATGCTAACTTTAATATGTCTCCATCATTAGAAAATTCTGATATACCATAATCTTTACTTCGAATCATTATTTTTGGATTATTTCCTAATGATAATTCTATCGTATCCATATCATTAAGAATATTTCTTATTTTAAAAGAATATTCAAATCTTTCATCATAAAAATTTGGTAAATTTCTACTATTTAATCTTCTTTGTCCTTTATACTTAATATCTTTACTATCAATTTCCATACAATACCCAAAGATTGGCCCTAAATTTTTTTTATTATTTTTCTTTACCAACTTTTTACGTTGAATAAACCCTACTACATTACCAGAATTATCTAATATTTTCCAACGGTTAGAATTATCAGGGCCATCTACATAGTATCCTAATAAATCTAATAATCTTTCTTCACTTTCAATACTATCCATGTCTCTTTCTTTATTATCCATACTATTTTCCTTTCTCGGATTTATTGTAACATAATATCCTTGCTTTTTAAAGAAAAGATTCATCTTGGAATTAGGTCTAGATGCTAAGGATGCTTTTTATTATTTTTCTAACTATATTTTATTAATAGATAAAGGAACTAAACCATATTAATTTTATAATAATAGTAATTACTAAAACAAATAATAGTTCATTGTTATATTCTTTTTTCTTTGGTAATATGATTATACTTATTAGGAAAATCAGAATATTAATTATTATATAAACTAGATTAGAAGAGTTAGTAAGTGAAAAATCAATTACCAAATTTAATTGATAGTTCACTGGGTAAAAAAAAGACCAATAGGGTCTTTACTTTCATAATGGTGCGGGTAACAGGAGTTGAACCTGCACGTCGAAGACACTAGATCCTAAGTCTAGCGCGTCTGCCAATTCCGCCATACCCGCATACAATTGATAATGGTGGACCCTACTGGACTCGAACCAGTGACCGCCCGGTTATGAGCCGGATGCTCTAACC
>CALVTC010000008.1 GCA_944359885.1 uncultured Bacilli bacterium
TTTATTTTTCAATTCAATTTGTGCCTTTCAGAGGACTGAAAGGACGATAGAAAGGAATGTTAGTTATTTATGAAAAATACAATAGAAGTAAAAAACCTATCAAAAACTTATTCTGGTTTTAAATTAGATAATTTAAACTTCACCATCCCAGAAGGTGCTATAGTAGGATTAATTGGTGAAAATGGTGCGGGCAAAACGACTACTATAAAAGCAATATTAAACATAATAAAAGTAACAGGAGAAATTGAAGTTTTCGGACAAGATAATAAAAAATATGAGAAAAAAATTAAAGAAGATTTAGGTGTTGTTTTAGATGATAGTTTCCTCTCAGAATACCTAACAGCAAAACAAATAGATAAAGTCATGCGAAAGTTCTACAAGAATTGGGATCAAAACAAATATTTTACATATTTAAAAGAGTTTCAATTACCAGAGGCTAAATTAATAAAAGAATACTCTAGTGGAATGAAAATGAAATTAAAAATCGCAACAGCGCTTTCTCATAATCCCAAAGCTTTAATACTGGATGAACCAACGAGTGGATTAGACCCTATTATCAGAAATGAAATATTGGATATATTTAGGAAATATATTTTAGAAGACGAAAGTCGTTCTATCTTACTTTCCTCTCACATAACAACAGACTTAGAACAGATTGCAGACTACATTATATTTATTCATCAAGGAAAAATTATCTTTAATGTACCAACAATAGATTTATTAGAAAATTATGGAATTATAAAATGTAATGAAAAAGAGTTTCAATATTTAGATAAAATAGATATAATCAGTTATAAAAAAGATAAGTATGCTTATCAAGTGTTAGTATCAAATAAAGATAATATTAAGAAAAAATATAAATTAACAGTAATTGATAAACCAACAATAGAAGATATTATGTTATTTTATGTGAAAGGGGAAAGAAAATGAAAGGATTAATGATAAAAGATTTATTTAATTTATCTAGTTATAAAACAACATTATTTATTATTCTTATCTTTTGTAGCATTGGAATGATTGGAACAGATGCCATAAATTTTGCGCCTATCTTTATTACAGTCATGATTGGTATGATTGTTCTTTCTACTTTTAATTATGATGAAGCATCCCATGCAGAAAAATATATTTTATCACTTCCTTTAACTAGAAAAGAAATAGTGATGAGTAAATATTTGTTAGCAGTAATTGCTAATATACTGGGTAGTATAATAGGTATTCTTCTAACAATTATTATTGCAGGTATTATGAATATAATAAGACCAGAAAATTTAGTTCAAATAAATTATGAAAGCCTTTTTGCAACGGTAATAGGAGGAATATTTGGCGTTGCTTTAATCCAAGCAATACAAATACCTTGCGTCTACCGCTTTGGAGCAGAAAAAGGTAGAATTCAAATGTTTGTATTAATGTTTCTATTAATCTTACTAGTTCTAGGTGTAGGGTTTTTAACAACAAAAATAGGAATCAAGATAAATATAAATGCTCTAGAAAGTTTCCTAAATCATATTGGCCTTATTTTATTAGTTTTAATATCCGCTTTTCTATATTTTATTTCTTACAAAATTTCATATAAAATAATAAAAAATAAAGATTATTAAAAGTAACTATGATAGTTGCTTTTTTTGTTAATAAGGAATTTTCTCCTTATTAAGAACAATAAAGGAGTGGAATTTTTTCCACTCCAAAAAGATTCATAGTTTTATAAATTTTTTTCAAAATTATTTATTGTATTTGTGATGGTAACCTCTTTTTGATTTATAATCTAATGGGACACATTTATTGTGTTGACATTTAGGACATATAATATATGGTGGAGTAGAAATGGGAAGACCATTAAAGGCATCCTCTTGTTCAAATTCCTCTACCATTTCTATAGGAGCTTCGAATTCAGTTTTACACTTAGGACAAATATATTCTACAACTTTTCCGCTTAATGGAATTGGAATAGTAGAAAAATCAAATTTAATCATAAAAACAAATTCCTTTCTAACAGACTCGATATTGCCATATCATTTGATTACCACATTTCGGACAAGTTAATGGATCAATATCGAAATCTTTCATAATCATTAATCTCCACTTATTAAGAGAATCTCTTAATATATGAGTTTGTGATTTGATTAACATAATCATTTTATCATGAAATTTGTGTTTTTTAGAATAAATACCATAATATCGAACAGTTTTAAAATTTTCATCGGGGATATGGATAATTAGTCTTTTAAAAAAATCGTATACATGAATACGTTCTTTAATAATTTTATTATCTTCATGTCTTCGATACCAAAAAGTTATATGTTCTCCATCATAATCTAGGATTCTAGATTCAGCCATGGCAGGTTTACCAGTATATCTTACAGCATATTCAATCATATTTTGAGTAGACTGATTACACTTTTTTTCAGCATAAACATAAAACCCTTTATCTGATTTTTTATAGATAAAATTTTTAAGAACTTTAAATTTTTTAGAATTAAGAACTTTTTCCAATAAATCTAGAAGTATTTTTTGAAATCTTTTTCTTAAAACGTTATAGGGAATAAAGTCAAACTTTTTAAAGATATTAATATCTCCCATGGCACCCTCAGTTACAATAGTATGGATATGAGGGTGCCATTTCATATCTCTACCATATGTGTGTAAAACAGCTATGATACCAGGAGTATATTTTTGAGATTTATATTTATCTTTAAACCAAGAAAGAATTGTTTGAGAAACAGCTTGAAAAAGCAAATCCAGAAGTTTTCTATCCTTGCGAAAAAAATCCCATAGATAATCTGAAATAGTAAAAACAATGTGTCTGTGTTTACAGTTATAACATTTTTGTAAAATTGCCTCTGTTCTTTTTCTGACATATTTATTACCACAAGAAGGGCAAAATCTAGATTTGCAGGTATGGTATGAAAATTTAATTTCTCCACAATCAGGACATTCATAAACAGAATAGCCGAGTGCAGAAGTACGGCAAGAAAGCATTTTGTCTACTTCTTTTAATATAACAGGTCTAATATTCAAATGAGAATTATCTTTAATAAAGTTATCCCAATGGTCATTAAAAATATCTTTTAACCTAAATTTAATGGTTCTGTCTTTATAAAAATTGGCATCATACCACTCGATTATTTCATATATATACATCACAATATAAGTATATCAAATTATGGTGATGGCCGAAAGGCGCGAAATAAAATGAAATAGTTCTATCTATTTCATTTTATTTCTTTTCTTGTTAATATTTTCCACTTAACAAGAACAAACGTTCGTGATAAAATATATTTGGTGATGAAATGGAGAAAGTTTATATTTGTATTGATTTAAAGAGTTTTTATGCATCTGTAGAATGTGTAGAAAGAAGATTGGATCCATTAAAGACTAATTTAGCAGTTGCTGATACTACTAGAACGGAAAAGACAATTTGCCTAGCGATTAGTCCTTCCTTAAAGCAATATGGTATTGGAGGAAGAGCTAGACTATTTGAATTATTACAATTAGTAAAAGAAGTGAATAGAAAGCGAAAAGAAGAAAACAAAAATCGAAAATTTACAGGAAAATCTATTGATGATGATGAATTAAAGCGTGATAAAACAAAGGAGTTGGATTTAATTATTGCTCCTCCCAGAATGTCTCATTATATTAACTTTTCAGCTAAGATATATAATATTTATTTAAAGTATATTGCTAAAGAAGATATCTTTGTTTACTCCATTGACGAAGTATTTGCAGATATTACAAAATATTTAAAGTACAGCAAAACTACTCCTCAAGAGTTTGTAACAAAAATATTAAAAGATGTAGTAAAAGAAACAGGAATTACCGCAACAGCAGGAATTGGAAGTAATCTTTTTCTAGCAAAAGTCGCGATGGATGTAGTGGCAAAACATGTAAAAACAGATAAATATGGAGTAAGAATTGCTAAGCTGGATGAGAAAAGTTTTAAAGAAAAGCTATGGAATTACAGACCAATTACCGACATCTGGAGAATAGGATCAGGAATAGCAAGTAGATTAGAACAATACAATATTTATACTTTAGGAGATATTGCAAGATGTTCTATAGAAAATGAAGAGTTATTATATAAATTATTTGGTGTTAATGCTGAATTATTGATTGATCATGCCTGGGGAGTAGAACCATGTACAATAGAGTCTATTAAATCCTATAAGCCGAGAGAAAAAAGTATCAGTACAGGACAAGTCCTACCATGTCCATATTCTTATCAAAAAACAAAGTTAATCATTAGAGAAATGTCCGAATTATTAGCATTAAACTTGGCAGAAAAACATTTGATAACAGACCAATTAGTTTTAACTATTGGATACGATATTTCAAATATTACAAATGAGTATCATAAAGAAGTAAAAATAGACTTTTATGGCAGGAAAATACCTAAACATGCTCATGGTAGTATTCATCTAAAAGAAAAAACATCTTCTTCTAGAAAAATAATGAATGCTGTAACTAAGTTGTTTGAAAAAATTGCTGATTCAGATTTATTAGTCAAAAGAATTAATATTAGTGCAGTAGGATTAATATCGATAGAAAAGGAAAAGATGATTTTAAAATACGAACAGTTAGATATATTTACAAATCCTGATACGTTACACATAGAAGATAAAAAAAGAAAACAGGAAGAAAGAAATGAAAATTTATTGCAACAAGCGGTGCTAAATATTAAAGAAAAGTATGGTAAAAATGCTATTCTTCGAGGTATGAATTTAGAAAGTGGAAGTACTACAATAGAAAGAAATAGACAGATTGGAGGTCATCATGAATAAATATGCAGATATTATTAATTTATCAAGACCGAAATCAAAACATCCATCTATGTCTTTAAATAATCGGTCTTTTCAATTTGCACCATTTAGTGCATTAACAGGATATGATGAAAAGATAAAAGAGACAGCAAGGATTACCAGTTCTAAAATAGACTTAACAGAAGAAGAAAAATTAAAGTTAAATGATAAACTGGAATGGTTAAAGAAAAATATAAGGGAAAATCCAGAAATTATCATTACTTATTTTTTAGCAGATAAGAAAAAAAGTGGAGGAAGTTATCAAAAGATTACGGGTAATATTAGAAGAATAGATGAAGTAGGGAAGTGTCTTGTTTTTAGGGATAAGACAAAAGTGTGTATAGATGATATTATTAAAGTAGAGGGTAATATATTTCGTGATATGGTATAATGGAACTATAAATTGATAGTTTTAAATTGTAAAACAGAAGGAGAAGAAATATGAAAAAAGTAATAAACTTCCTAATATGTCTAATGCTTATTATAGGAATGGCTGGTTGTGGCAATAAACGCATGGAACAAACAGAAAACGAGAAATTTACGACGGTAAATACTTTAGATGACGGGCGAAAAATTTATTTTGCACTTGATATACCTTATCGTGATAGTAATTTAAGTATGTCTTTTACTAATAACGATATATCAGTAGATGAATTTTTAAACAAGTTAGAGTACATCGATACATGGAAAGATGGTGGTTCTAAGGTTTATAAATATAACAAAAGTAACGAAGTGTTTGGTAATGATAATTTTTATGTAGTAGCATGTAATAGTATGGATAATATCAAGGATATCTATGTTGCAAAACATTTAGAAAGCTTAAGTGATTTGTGTAGTATAAAAATAAATGATTTGGATGGTGTTTCTATGACAATAAAAGAAGTTATGGATACC
The DNA here is from genome assembly GCA_944359885.1 of uncultured Bacilli bacterium. Taxonomy (GTDB): domain Bacteria; phylum Bacillota_I; class Bacilli_A; order RF39; family UBA660; genus Faecimonas. Next base: position 5,688 of record CALVTC010000008.1, read on the forward strand.
AAAGCAGTAGTAATTATAACAGATACCAGTGATAGAGAAAATATTTATGGTGAAGAATATCGAATTGATAAAAAAGAAAATGATGTCTGGGTCGCTTTAGATACCATTACGAATGAAGATATTGTATGGAATTCTATTGGCTATTCTGTAGGGGATGATCGTACATTAGAGTTTAGTATTGATTGGCAAGATGTTTATGGAGTTTTAGAAAGTGGAGAATATAGAATTGTAAAAAGTACTTCTGAAGCAGGAGAAGGAACTAATCATTATATAACGAGCGAATTTGTCATAAAGTAATGATGATTAAGTTTTTCTCTTTTTAACGGAAAAAGTGTAATATTAAATAAATAGAGTTTATCAGTCTAGTGATAGATTTTTTAAAAATGTATAAAAAGTCACTTACTTGTCACTTGCATTATCATATACTTATCACTAAGAAAGGAAGATAGTATGGAAATATTAAAAGTAGAACATCTTTCCAAGGTTTACGGGAAAGATGAAAATAAAGTAGTTGCTTTAGATGATGTTTCTTTTTCAGTAGAAAAAGGAGAGTTTGTTGCAATCATGGGAGCAAGTGGTTCTGGGAAAACAACTCTATTGAATACGATATCCACCATAGATTATGTAACAAGCGGTCATATATTAGTTGGAGATAAAGATATTACGGAATTAAAAGAAGATGAAAAAGCAGATTTCAGAAAAGATAACCTAGGCTTTATATTTCAAGATTTTAACTTACTAGATACTTTAAATATTGAAGAAAATATTGCCTTAGCATTAATTATTAATGGAGAAGATCAAAACAAAGTAGATAAAAAAGTAGAAAGCATTGCTTTGAAGTTAGGAATTAAAGATATTTTAAAAAAATTTCCCTATGAAGTAAGTGGTGGGCAAAAACAACGTTGTGCCTGCGCCAGAGCATTAATAAACAATCCTAAGATAATTCTTGCTGATGAACCAACAGGAGCATTAGATTCTAAATCATCAAGAATGCTTTTAGAAACAATGGATGATATGAATGACAAACTAAAGGCAACGATTCTTATGGTAACGCATGACTCATTCAGTGCTAGTTTTTGTAAGAGAGTATTATTTTTAAAAGATGGAAAAATATTTAATGAAATCATCAGAGGAGAAAAGACGAGGAAAGAGTTTTTTAATGAAATTTTAGATGTTTTGACACTTCTTGGAGGAGATGTGGGAAATGTTAAGTAAATTAGCAATTAGAAATGTTAAACGTAGTAGTCGTGATTACATTATTTATCTAATTACAATAACAATAGCATTTTCCCTTATGTTCGCTATGAATTTGGTATCATGGTCAGATGCTGTTGTAGATATTTATGATAATATGAATGATACATTTAAAAATGTAGTTATATTTATAAATGTAATAGTTGTTTTTATGATATCCTTTTTAATTAACTACACAACGAAGTTCATGTTTGAAAAGAGAAGCAAAGAGTTTGGTACATATATGCTGTTAGGAATTAAAAAGAAAAAGATTTCAAAATTATTCCTTTTAGAAAATATATTATTTGGCTTTATTGCTCTTATACTTTCTATTCCAATAGGATTTATATTTAGTCAATTTATATCTTTATTTATTGTAAAAATAATGGAATTGCCACATGCTATCTTTATTAAATTTAATTTTATGTCAGTTATATTACTATTGCTTTACTTTTTGCTTATTTATTTGTTTGTATTATTTTTAGCACACAGAAGAATCAAAAAAATAAATATTTATAATTTATTATATTTGGAAAAGCAAAATGAAGAAAAGGTAATCAAGACAAAAAAACATCGTAATTTATTATTTGTTATAAGTGCGTTAATTGGAATAGGATCCTTTATTTTCCTAAATTTCACTTTTACTACAGATATTATGATGGATACTTCACTTTTAACATATATCATGATTGGAATTATATTATTTATGATAAGTATTTATGGTGTAATGTTTAGTTTATCTGATTTTTTACTTTCTATTATTTTAAAAAATAAAAAAATCAAATACAGGAAAGATAACTTATTTGTTGCAAGAACATTCTCTTCTAAAGCACGAACCATGGGAATGACATTTGGAACACTTGGAGTTTTAATCATGTTTACATTATTGTTTCTAAATTTTTCTAGTCTAAATAAAGCATCATATGATTATATTAATGAAACAACTTCACCTTTTGATGTATCAGCATTCTTTGAAACAGAAGATACTATTTCAAAAGTCTATGATGTAGTAGATGAAAATTATACTGTTATAGATAGTGTTAGATATAATGTGTATTTAAATACAAATTCAAATATTGAAAAACTATTGCCAGCATATTCTTACACAAGTGAACCATATGACAAAATTATTAGAATAAGTGATTATAATCATCTACTCGAGATGAAAGAAAAAAACAAGTAACTTTAAATAATAATGAATATATTCTTGTTTATGATATTTCAGATTCATTTTTAGCAAATGCTAGTTCCATTAAAACAATTACTTTATTAAATGGGATAACTCTTAATCAAAAAGACACAACAACAGAACTTGGATTTGCAGGGCTCACAAATGCTGGATATGCAGTTGTAGTTCCAGATGATGCGATAAATGGATTAGGTATTTATGAGTATTTTATAGCTATTGATACCAAAGAAGATACAACTGCTGAATTAGAAAAAAAACTTGTAGAAGAACTCAGATCAGATTTATGTGAAATAGCAGAAGATGGTCATGAATTCTGTTCTACTTATCGAATTAATGTAAGGGAACTACTTTAGAAGAATCAAATGTAATGTCTGCTATTGTAACAGCAATCTGTATTTATATGTCCTTTATCTTCTCTGCAATAGTTGGAACAATACTTGCCATTCAAACACTAAGCGATTCTACAAAATATAATTATCGCTATACAGTATTAAAACGACTTGGAGTAAAAGACGAAAAACTTTACAAGACAATCAGAAAGCAATTATATGTTTTATTTGGTGTATCAGCAATCTATCCAATTATAATCAGTTTTGCAATAGTATATTTATTAAATAGAGTATATAAATCAATATTACCAAGTCCTACATTTTACTTAAGTTGTTTTGGTATAAGTATCTTAATATTTATAATAATATACGTGATTTATTTCATTGCAACTTATTTTGGATTTAAAAGGAATATTGATAAGAGTTAGGGGATAATGTAATCTAACTCTTTTTATAGTATAATAATTATGGAAATGTGGTGATGTTATGAATATTGTAATTGTTGAAGATGATAGAGTTATTAGAGAAAAATTATCTATACTTTTGCAAGATGCTGGTTATAAAACTACATTAATCGAAAATTTTGAAAATACTGTTGCTACTTTATTAGAAAAAGATGCCAATTTGATTCTACTTGATATTAATTTACCCTATATGGATGGTTACGATATATGCAGGAGAATAAAAGAAAAATCAAACATACCAATCATTTTTGTTACAAGTAGGGATAAAACAGAAGATGAAATTAAAAGTATTAGGGTAGGTGGAGTAGATTTCATAACAAAGCCATATAATAAAATTGTGTTACTTGAAAAAATCAAAAGAGCATTAAAATTAAACAATCCTATTAATTTTAGAGAACTAACCAAAAATGGTTATACTTTAGATTTGCATTTATCAATTTTAAAATACAAAGATAAGGAAATAGAACTAACACGTAATGAGTTTCGTATTCTTTATTATTTCTTCACTAATTCAGGAAGACTTATTACTAAAGATGAGTTGTTAGAAAAGCTATGGAATGATAAGTATTATTTAGATGATAATATTTTATCTGTAAATATTAATCGCATAAGAAATAAAGCAAAAAAGATAGGAATTACAGATTTTTTAACAAATATAAGAGGAAAGGGATATAAACTATGAAAATAGCGAGTTATTTAGAAAATAAAATATTTTATATTCTATTTCAAATATCAACTATTATTGTATTATCACTTTTTTTAGAGTTTATTGAAATTCCGTTATTTTATATCTTATTAATCATTGCTATTATATTACTTATTCTAATTTGTTACTTATTTATTGATTATCATTTCCAAAAGAAAAAATATTTACAGATTACTTATTTATTGATTATCATTTCCAAAAGAAAAAATATTTACAGATTACTAATTTAGTTGATTCACTAGATGAAAAATATTTTATATCAGAGATTATTCCTAAAAATAACAACATAGAAAATAAAGCATATATTTATGCTTTGAAACAAGCAGCAAAATCTATGAATGACAAGATAAGTAAATTAGAACAAGAAAATTTAGATTATAGAGAATACATAGAAAGTTTTGCTCATGAAATTAAAACCCCGATATCAGCATTATCTTTATCTTTTGATAACACTAAAGATAAGATATCAAAAAAAGAGTTAGATAAAATTGATATGTATGTAGATCAAATTTTATATTATGCCAGAAGTGAGAATCCTGAAAAAGATTATTTTATTAAAGAACTAAATTTATCTGATATTATTCATAAAGTTTTATTAAAATATAGAGTATATTTGCTTGATGAAAAAATATCAGTACAAGTGAATAATTTGGATAAAAAAATTTATACTGATGAAAAATGGTTAATATTTATTATTTCTCAGATTATTCAAAACTCAATTAAATATATGAATAAAAAAGATAAAAAAATAGAGATTGATACCACAGAAAATAAAGATAATATAATATTATCAATAAAAGATAATGGATGCGGTATTAAAAGTAGTGATTTAGTACGAGTATTTGAAAAAGGATTTACTGGAAGTGATAGAAAAAAGAAAATATCAACTGGAATAGGTCTTTATTTAGCAAAGAAAATATGTAATAGTCTAGGTTTAATGATTTCCATACAGTCTATTTATAAGCAACAAACTACACTAACAATTACTTTTCCTAAAACGAAATTTAATAAGTTCGATGCATAATTTAAAATATAAAATTATTATCATGTGTTATAATAAAATAGAAAAATAGAATTAGTAAAGAATAAAAAATATCAAGCAAAGAATGATTTACTAATTTTATATTATAAATGTTGAAGGAGGAAAGTTATGAATGAAGTAATTAAAAATATAATAGAAAGAAGAAGTATAAGAAAATATAAAGAAACACCAGTGGAAGAAAACTTAATAGATCAAATATTAATAGCGGGATCTTACGCACCATCGGGAATGAATAAGCAATCACCAATTATTTTGGCCATTACGAATAAAGAAACCCGCGATAAATTATCCAAAATAAATGCTAAAATCATGAATAGAGATATAGACCCATTTTATGGAGCTCCTGCTGTATTAGTAGTATTAGCAGATAAAAATTGTCCTACCCATGTTTATGATGGAAGCTTAGTAATGGAAAATATGATGCTAGCTGCTCATTCACTAGGATTAGGAAGCTGCTGGATTCATCGAGCAAAAGAAACATTTGAAACAGAAGAAGGCAAAGAACTATTAAAGAGTCTTGGTATTACAGGAGATTATGAAGGAATTGCTAATTGTATTATAGGGTATAAGGCAGAAGAAAAAGAAGCTTCTCCTAGAAAAGAAAACCAAATTTATAAAATAAAATAAAAAAATATAAAAGGTGAGAGTATGAGAAAATTTATTTTTATAGCAATCACATGTGGATTAATAATTGGAGTAACAGCATGTGGCACAAAGAATGAAATAGTAAAAAAAGAAGAAAACATAAATACTAAGAATATGTATCAGGAAGTATTAGAAAATAAAAGAGAGTACCATGAATATCAAAAAGAAAGTGATGGTACTTATACAGATAATGGACTAAAGAAACTAGAAGATAACTATGATAATCTAGCTAATGAAACATCATTTCGATATTCTTTCGTTGATTTGGACCAAGATAAAGATGAAGAATTGGTAATAGAATTAGGAGAAGACAATATAACAATTATAAACTATGACCAAGAAACAAAAGAATTAAATGGGTATGTAACTTGGTATAGAGCTTTTAAAAATCTAAAAGAAAATGGATATTATGAAGCATCAGGAGGCGCAGATGATACTAGAATCTATCAAGCGACATTTAAAAATAATGAAATGATAGAAAAAGAACTAGCAACATCCATCTCAGGAGAATACAAAGTAGAAGGAAATACAGTATCAGAAGAAGAATATAATCAATATGTAGAAGAAAATTTCACTTCAAAAGAAGCAATAACTTGGCAGGTTTATAATATAGAACAAGAGGAAACTTCAACTGGATTGAAAGTAGGAAATAAAGTTGTGAAATATGGAACTTATTATCTTAAATTAACAGACGGAACCCTTGCAACAGATGGAAGCGGCACGATTGAAATAAAAGAAGATGGAACTTGTAATTATTATTCTGGCTGGTCAAATATGGGATGTCTTTCCTTCTATGAAGGAAATGATGAAACTATCTGTCTAAAAACATCCGAAATGGCAGAAGATGTCTGCTTCTCTATTGAAAATGATACGCTTTCTTTTAATGGTTCTACCTACCAATACAGTAAGAATTAAAAAATAATATCGCGATTATCTCAATGCTCTTTTTATAAAGAACAATGTTAGTAATAAGCAACTACTTTTAGAATGGGAGAGAAAAACATGATAACAATTACGGAAAAATATGCTTTATGTATGTTAAAAGAAAAGAAAAGTCTATATGCTGAGGAATTAAAAACACATCTAATAGTATCTATGATAGTAGAGATGATGTTAAACGATAATTTGGAAATTACTAGTCAAAATAATGTGAAATTAAAGGTAAATATTCCCAGAGAAGAATATAATATAAAATTATATGAAATAATAAAAAAATTGATTACAGACTCAAAAAAAGAACAAGTATCAATGAAAAATATATTAAATTATACAATTTATGGATTCACAACAAAAAATATAAGAGAAATTGTAGAGGCATTAAAACAAAAAATGATTGAAGATAATCTAATTGCTATAGAAAATAAAAAAGGATTTCTAGGAACGAAAGAAGCCATAATTGTTCAAGAGGATAAATTTACAAATATCATTGAAGAAATAAGAGCAGAAATCCTAGAAAAGGGAAAGTTAACAGAGGATTCAATCTTATTAGCTTCATTATTAAATTCTACGAACTTTCTAAAAAATAGTTTCATAAAATATGAACGTGAAACATTAAATAAAAGACTAAAAGAAATTGAGACTACAAAAATAGCTAAAAAAGTAAAAATCGCCAAACAAATAATAGATGATACTGCCATTATGATAACAGCAATTATAACTTCCACAATGAACTAAATAATAGAAAATAATAAAAACTCTACAAAAATTAAAATACTATAATATATATATTTATCATTTGTATTGTATTTTACTTTAATGCCAATAATCGCTTCTTTACCATTTATATTTAATCACTCTTATGTGTCAATGAATTTAGTGTCTTTCATTGACGTTTCAAGTGGCAAAGGAGATTTTATTAGACAAGTAGTTTTAAACATTATAATGACAATTCCATTTGGATTTCTATTGCCACTTATTAAAAACAAGAAAACAAACTTAATAAAGATAATATTATATACATTTTTATTAAGTTTAGGTATTGAGTTATTACAACCTTTAATAAATGATTTTAGATCATCAGATATAACAGATTTAATAACAAATGTACTTGGTGGAATTATTGGCTATATATTGTATATAATATTTAAACCATTAACAACTAAAATATTGCATTATATAAAAGAAGAATAAAGACCAAATTACAGTTTAGTGGTATGATATAAAAATAGTAATTTGTATAGGAGGATAGTTATGAGAAATTGTTTAAGATGTGATACTGAAATGGTAGAAGATTTAGATGTTAAAGTTGAGGGAGGGGCGTATGGAATTAAGATTACACAACAAGGAATTTTTAAAGATAATTTGGGCAAGTTTAAATGTGCTGTTTGTCCAGAGTGTGGTTATACTGAAACTTATATCCAAGACACATCTAAAATAAAAAAAATAGCATTGAGCAAAAAAGAAAAGTAGTTCAATTTTGGAGAGATGTATATGAAAAAAAGTATAGGTATATTAGTCATTATTTCTTTATTAATATATAATATAAGACCAATTAGTAGTGTTATGTTTCCAAGTATTGCTGATTATTTATTTATAACAGATTTATGGATTATGAATTCACTATACGCATTAATAAGTTCTATTATAATGTCAAAAAAGTATGGATTTAATATATTGATAGTTTTATTAATAGCAGTTTTATTTATTCCAATGGCGTTAATATATTATAATAAAACAGCATTAATATATACGATTATCTATTTTATATTAGCTTTTATTGGTGGTTTTATAGGAAATTTGTTTTATAAAAGAAAAACAAATAAATAGTAATTTGTATAGGAGGTATTGTATGTTAATTACAGGAATTTTAATTACAATAGTTGCAATTTTTATGGTTTTAGTTCCTCAATTTTTTATGGGACTTAAAAGTCCTAGAATACCTGATAAATTATTAAAAAACCCTAAAATGAAAATTGTTCTTAGAGTATGGGGCGGCATTTTTGTAATAGTAGGAATTTTATTAATTGTTTTCTCAATTATTTAATAGCAAATTACAAGTATACTTTAAGATGTAAATAATTTAATATTTATATCTTATTTTTTTGTGTTAAATTATTTACTAAGAATTTAAGTGAGAACGGCAAATTACAAAGGTCTTAGAATCTAACAAATTGACAGTTCAGCTTTTATTTCTATTATTAATTTAGTTTAAGATAGTGAGGTCATTAGAATCTATATAACAGGCTTGATGAAATAATAGTGGAAACAGGAGACTTAAATTCAGAAAGGAGTAAGTAATGAAATCAGTATTAAGTGTAGATGTAGCTAAAGGAAAAAGTATGGTAATGTTATCTACAGAGTATGGTGAAGTATTAATTGAACCAAAAGAAGTTAAACATAATTCAAAAGATTTTGATAATATAAAAAATCAAATCAATAATTTTAAATTAGAGGATTTAACAATATTCATGGAGTCAACAGGAATTTATCACTTACCAGTAGAAAGGTATTTTAAAGAAAATGGTTTTAATACTTTAGTTATTAATAGTTTAACTACTAAAAATAATTATGATACTTTAAGAAAAACAAAAACAGATACTAAAGATTGTATTAGATTGGCTAAGCTATTTTTTGTCAATGAAGTGAAATACCATGATTTATCAAAAAAAGATTTGTATGCAAATTTAAAAGCTATGACAAGGCAATATTTTTATTTAACCCAGTTAAATGTTAGTTGTAAAAACAGATATAAAAGATTAATTAATATTTGTTTTCCGGAGTTTGAGGAAATATTTAAAGGAAGTAGAATCTATGAAGAAACAGCTTTAAACTTTATAAAAACATTCCCACATGCTTATATTGTTAAGGAAAAAAGAATTGATGCTTTATATAATAATTTATATAAAACCAATTCTAGGCATGATTATTATTACAAAAGACTAGCAAATAAGATTAAAGAAGTTTCTATTGATTCATATCCAGGAGTAGATAAAGATCATTCAGATGTTAAAAATTTATCAGATATGGCAAGTATTTTACAAGAAAATATTAAGACAATAAATGACTTAAAAGAAAAGATGATTGAAACAGCAAAAAAATCCCCTTATTTTGATATTATTAATTCATTCTATGGTATTGGAGAAACATTAACAACTGAATTACTAGGAGAACTTGGAGATATAACTAGATTTGATAATCATAAACAACTAATTGCTTTTTGTGGCTTAGATCCAACAATTATACAATCAGGAAAAAGTATTAATGTTCGTGGAACAATATCTAAACGAGGAAATAAATATGCAAGGTGGATATTATTTAATATTAGTCAAATGGTAGTTAAATTAGGTCATCAGTGTCCTAATCATCCAGTATATAATTATTATTTAATAAAAAAAGCAGAAGGCAAACATTACTATGAAAGCCTAACTGCATGTTCAACAAAAATATTAAGAATGTTATATACAATGTGCAAAAATAATACAACATTCAAAATAAATTAACAAATTAATTTTATCATATATATTACTATAATACACGAAAATTTAAAAAAATGTCTATTTTCGTGATTTTTGACGTGGTATAATATTTTTATAAATTTAGTATTGACAAAACTTAGATAGTCAATTTATGGAGTTGATAATAAATGAATAAAGAAATATTTATTATCCAATATAGATAAAGTTCATACTACTGAAATGGGTATTGATAGAATTAAGAAAAATCTTAAATTGGATACTAATGATGTAGTTGAATACTGTAAAAATAAAATATTAGACAAAGACTGTAATATTTATAAACAAGGAAAGAATTGGTATTGCAAAATTGATAATATAAAAATAACTATTAACTCATATAGTTATACAATTATAACAGCACATATTATTCACTAAATTACAAGTATACTTTAAGATGTAAATAATTTAATATTTATATCTTATTTTTTTGTGTTAAATTATTTACTAAGAATTTAAGTGAGAACGGCAAATTACAAAGGTCTTAGAATCTAACAAATTGACAGTTCAGCTTTTATTTCTATTATTAATTTAGTTTAAGATAGTGAGGTCATTAGAATCTATATAACAGGCTTGATGAAATAATAGTGGAAACAGGAGACTTAAATTCAGAAAGGAGTAAGTAATGAAATCAGTATTAAGTGTAGATGTAGCTAAAGGAAAAAGTATGGTAATGTTATCTACAGAGTATGGTGAAGTATTAATTGAACCAAAAGAAGTTAAACATAATTCAAAAGATTTTGATAATATAAAAAATCAAATCAATAATTTTAAATTAGAGGATTTAACAATATTCATGGAGTCAACAGGAATTTATCACTTACCAGTAGAAAGGTATTTTAAAGAAAATGGTTTTAATACTTTAGTTATTAATAGTTTAACTACTAAAAATAATTATGATACTTTAAGAAAAACAAAAACAGATACTAAAGATTGTATTAGATTGGCTAAGCTATTTTTTGTCAATGAAGTGAAATACCATGATTTATCAAAAAAAGATTTGTATGCAAATTTAAAAGCTATGACAAGGCAATATTTTTATTTAACCCAGTTAAATGTTAGTTGTAAAAACAGATATAAAAGATTAATTAATATTTGTTTTCCGGAGTTTGAGGAAATATTTAAAGGAAGTAGAATCTATGAAGAAACAGCTTTAAACTTTATAAAAACATTCCCACATGCTTATATTGTTAAGGAAAAAAGAATTGATGCTTTATATAATAATTTATATAAAACCAATTCTAGGCATGATTATTATTACAAAAGACTAGCAAATAAGATTAAAGAAGTTTCTATTGATTCATATCCAGGAGTAGATAAAGATCATTCAGATGTTAAAAATTTATCAGATATGGCAAGTATTTTACAAGAAAATATTAAGACAATAAATGACTTAAAAGAAAAGATGATTGAAACAGCAAAAAAATCCCCTTATTTTGATATTATTAATTCATTCTATGGTATTGGAGAAACATTAACAACTGAATTACTAGGAGAACTTGGAGATATAACTAGATTTGATAATCATAAACAACTAATTGCTTTTTGTGGCTTAGATCCAACAATTATACAATCAGGAAAAAGTATTAATGTTCGTGGAACAATATCTAAACGAGGAAATAAATATGCAAGGTGGATATTATTTAATATTAGTCAAATGGTAGTTAAATTAGGTCATCAGTGTCCTAATCATCCAGTATATAATTATTATTTAATAAAAAAAGCAGAAGGCAAACATTACTATGAAAGCCTAACTGCATGTTCAACAAAAATATTAAGAATGTTATATACAATGTGCAAAAATAATACAACATTCAAAATAAATTAACAAATTAATTTTATCATATATATTACTATAATACACGAAAATTTAAAAAAATGTCTATTTTCGTGATTTTTGACGTGGTATAATATTTTTATAAATTTAGTATTGACAAAACTTAGATAGTCAATTTATGGAGGAATACTAATGTTAAAAAAATTTATAATCATTACAATATTTACAATTTTAATTCTATTATTATTAAGTATTTTTTTCATAAAAGAAAACTTAAAGTATGAAGTAAATAGAGATAAAACCTATAAATCTCCCAATGGAAAACATCAAATAACATTAAGATATGATTATGCTAGTAGACCGTATGTTTTTAAAAATAGAAAATTAATTTATAAATATGATGGACCAGGCTTTAATGAAACAGTAGATTGGCACATTAAATGGCTTTCTGAGAATGAAATATTATTATATTATCATTCCAGTAATAAGCAATATAACGAAGAATATCATATTATTATTGATTAAATAAATTACAATTTGCTAAGAAGAATAAGCAGAAAGTATGATAAGAAATAAATTAACGTTTTCTAAAATTTTGGAAAGAATAATTACTTTAACAGGTATAGCTTTAATAACTATCGATTATAATTTCATAATTACTAAAACTCTAGAAATGTTTCCTGTTAAAAATGACTTTTACATTATATGATGTTAATGTGAAAGGAGAAAAATTATGGATCAAGAAAAAATAGGAAAGTTTATTGCTGAATGTCGAAAACAAAGAAAAATGACACAATCTGAACTTGGAGAGAGGTTAGGTGTAACTGAAAAATCTATTAGTAATTGGGAAAATGGAAGAAATATGCCAGACTTATCTTTATTTAAACCATTATGTGATGAACTTAATATTTCTTTAAATGATTTGATGAGTGGTGAAAAAGTAAAAGAAAAAGAATACCGAGAAAAATTAGAAGAAAATATAATCAATACTATAGATTATTCAAATAAGAAAATTGAAAGTCGAAATATTTTTATTGGTTTGATATTAATAGTCTTTGGAGTTCTGATTTCTATTACTGCTGTTGGAATATTTCCTAGTGAAAGTAGTTGGGGATCTATTTATTCAGTTTTTGGAGGAATAATTTCTTTAATAGGAGTAAGTAGATTTACTAAGAGATTAACACACGCAAAAAGACTCATTTGCAACTTTAGCTATTTCTTAATATTTATATTGTTATTGATGACAATTGATTATATTGGAGTAATTAACATTCATCAAGCACCAAGATTTTCTTTGGTAAAAATTTCAGGTGAAGATGTTATCTATTATGACACGCCTTTTTATGATGTAATAAGATGTAATGTAAATAAAGATAATGAAATATTTAGAGTAATTAAAAATCAAAAATATGATAGAGATAACATAGATAAGTTTTGTAAATAATAAACGAAAAAATATAGAAATGTTAAAATTAAGAGACAAAATTCCACTTCTAATTGGTAGTAAAGAATAGATTCCTGATATATAATTTTAATAATTAATAAGTGGAGGTGCTTATGAAATTAATTTTAATTCACGGTTCAGGACACAAGAAAGAAAGTTGGGAAAAAATGATTTCCTATATGGAAAACAAAAAAGAAATACTATATCCCGACTTATCTACAATCTTAAATGGAAAAGAAGCAAGTTATAGTAATTTGTATTCTCAATTTGTAAAGTATTGTAACAAAATAGATGAAAAAATTAATTTATGCGGTCTTTCCTTAGGTGGTATCCTAGCACTAAATTATGCATTGAATTTTCCAGAAAAAGTAAACTCACTTATTTTAATTGGTACACCATATAAAGTACCAATGGTAATGTTTCGTATTCAAAATATGATTTTTAAATTTTTACCAAATTCCCTTTTTGAAAGTATGGCTTTTAATAAAAAAGATACTTTTATTTTAGGAAACTCTATGAAGAATTTAGATTTTAGCAATGACGTCAAAAATATCAAATGTAAAACTTTAATCATATGTGGCAAGAAAGATAAAGCAAATATCAAGTCTGCCTATTATCTATCTGAAAACATTAAAAACTCGCAATTAAAAATTATGAATAACACAGGTCATATCGTAAACGAAGAAAATCCCAGGGAACTTTCATTAATAATCAGTAACTTTATAAAGGATTAAAAAGGAATTTTAATATGTTAAGAAAACGAGCAAAATTGTAAATAATACTTGCTAGAGAATAATTAGTTAACATGATATATTAAATCTGGAGGTATAAGTATGAGTTTAGGAAATAGTTTATTTGATGCAAGAAAAAAGAAAGGTTTATCACAAGAAGAAGTAGCAGAAAAATTGGGAGTTAGTAGACAGACAATTTCCAAATGGGAAACAGAAGAAACTGTACCAGATATTTATCAAGCTAAAAAACTAGCAAAAATTTATGGATTATCTTTAGATGAACTAATCGATACCAATTTAGATCAAAAAGAAATTGCAGAAGTAATAAAAAATACAGATGAGAAAAAAGAAGCAAAAATAAATTGGACTAACGCCTGGAGTAAAAAATATCCTGTTTTAGCAACTTATCAACAAGAAGTAGATATTGATAGGTATGCAAGGCAAATTAGAGAAATGTTAACAGATTTGCAAGTAAAATATCATTATAATAATTTAGATAGCATGTTAGTTTTAAAAGATATACTTTATCATGAATGGAAAGATAAAAAATAAAAGCAACAAACCGAAAGTGAGATTAGAATGGATAAATACTTAGAAATAAAAAAACAATTTGAACAAAACGAAGATAAAGAAAAAGCAACAACAATGGCAAAATATATGCGGAATTTATTTGAGTTTTATGGAATTCCTACACCAAGAAGAAAGAAAATATATAAAGAATTTTTAAAAGAAGAAAAGAAGACAAAAAAAGTGGATTGGGATTTTCTTGATAAATGTTATGAAGATAAACATAGAGAGTGGTATTTTAAGAGCCATCGGTGCTAGTAAAAAAGATGTATCAAGAGTATTCAATGCTGAAACATTAATCATTGGTCTAACTGCCGGTGTCATTGGAATCGTAGTAACTCTAATTTTAAATATTCCAATTAATATGATAATTGAAAGTTTAGCAGGTGTTAGTGGATTAAGTAAACTACCAGTAGTAGGAGCTCTTATCCTAATATTAATTGGTGTAATTTTAACAATGATAGCTGGATTAATACCATCAAGACTTGCAAGTAAAAAAGATCCTGTAGAGTCACTTAGAACAGAGTAAAATAAAAAGAAAGTAAAAGGAGGTATTAAATGGATTATCTATTTATCATTTATGGACTACCAATCATTGCCTTAATAATAACATTAATTGCCCAAGGCTTTGTATCTAGTTCTTATAGTAAATATTCAAAAGTAAAAAATGAAAGAGGTATCACAGGACGTGAGGCTGCAAGATATCTACTGGATAAGCATGGTTTATCAGATGTAGGCGTAGTAGAAACGAGTGGTTATCTAACAGATCATTATGATCCTAGAAGTAAAGTAATAAGATTATCAAGGAGTGTATATAATGATACTTCCATTGCCGCAGTATCTGTTGCTTGTCATGAATGTGGCCATGCAATTCAAGATAAAGAAGGATATACTTTCCTAAAGATAAGAAGTGCCATAGTACCAATTGTAAACTTCTCATCCTATGCAGGATACTTTGCCATTTTATTTGGTTGCTTATTTGGGGCACTTAATTTAATATGGTTAGGAATACTTGCTGAAGTAATAATGTTGTTATTCCAAGTAATTACTTTACCAGTAGAAATCAATTCATCAAAGCGTGCCCTAAAAGAGTTAGACTATGCTCACTTTTTAAATAGTAATGAACTTAAACAGGGAAAAACTATGTTAACAGCAGCCGCTCTTACTTATGTAGCAAGTATCGCCACAACAATAATTCAAATCTTAAGACTTTTCTTGATGTTTGGAAGAGATAGTGATTAGTAAACAAATTATACCCCCATAAAAAAGAGTTAGTTGTATTTTAAAAAATACTATGATATAATCACAATCGAAGGAAGGCGAATATATGGTAATAAATAATCAATTCAAAAACTTTATCTATAAAATTATGGATTAGATTGATTATTTTTACTATGTACAAATTAAATAAACAAAACAAAAGACACAGTCTATGACATAATAGTTACTGTGTCTTTTTGTATTTGGAGGTGGAAACATGAGAATAGTAACAAAATAAGTACGGCATAAACTTTAATTATGCCAGAAAGGAAGGCATAAGAAATGTTAGAAATAAATAATTTAAGTATTAAAGTAAACAATAAATATATAATAAAAGACTTATCATTAATATTAAATAAAAAAGATAAACTAGCAGTAATTGGCGAAGAAGGAAATGGAAAATCAACTCTTCTAAAGGCAATATTAGGAATCGCAGATTTTGCAGAAGTAGAAGGTACAATCAATAAAAAGGAAAATAGAATTGGTTATCTAGAACAATCATTAACAGAAGAAGACCTTGAAAAAACAGGATACGAATATTTATTTACCAGTGAGGAAGATTATTATAATAAGGTAAACAGTTTTTATAAACAACTAGACAGACTAAATTTAAAAGATGACTTACTAGATAGAAAACTAAAAACATTATCCGGTGGAGAAAAAGTAAAGATTCGTATAATAAAACTATTACTAGAAGAGTATGATATTTTATTACTAGATGAACCAACGAATGATTTAGATATTGAAACATTAGAATGGTTAGAAAACTTTATAAATAAATTAGAGCAACCTATCATCTATGTATCACACGATGAAACATTACTTTCTCATACGGCAAACATGATTTTGCATATAGAACAAATAAAACACAAAACAGAATGTAGACATACTCTAGTAAGAATTGATTATGATACTTATGTAAAGATTAGATTAAACAAATTAAACAAACAAACCCAAATAGCAAAATCCGAAAAAAGAAAATATCAAGAACAACAAGACAAATTAAAACAGGTCATGCAGAAAGTAGAGTATCAGCAGAATACCATTTCCAGAAGTGATCCCCATGGAGCAAGATTATTAAAAAAGAAAATGCATTCTCTAAAATCACAAGAAAAGAAACTAGATAATAAAGAACTAACCGAACTACCAGATGTAGAAGAAAGTATCAATTTTTTCTTTGAAGAAGTAGAAATTCCTAAACACAAGAAAATTATTAATATTTCCCTAAAAGAATTAAAAGTAAAAGATAAAATATTATCAAAAAATATAGAATTAGAGGTAATAGGAAATCCTCATATCTGTATCATTGGACAAAATGGAGTAGGAAAATCTACCTTAATAAAAGAACTTTATAATACATTAAAGGAAAGAACAGATATCAAAGTAGGCTATATGCCTCAAAATTATGAAGATATTCTAGAAAACTATGATAAAGTAATAGAGTTTATTGCTCCAAGTGGTAAAAAAGAAGATATTACAAAAGCCAGAATGTATTTAGGTAACATGAATTTCACAAGAGATGAAATGGAAGGCAAAATAACAGAACTAAGTAATGGAACAAAAGCAAAACTAATCTTAATGAAATTGGTGTTAGATAAATGTAATGTACTATTATTAGATGAACCAACAAGAAATGTGAGTCCCTTATCGAATCCTGTCATTAGAAATGTATTAAAAGAATTTAAAGGAACAATTATTAGTGTTTCACACGATAGAAAATATATAGAAGAAGTAATAGATAAATTATATACTTTAACACCAAATGGACTAATTTTAGAAAAATTATGATATACTAACTATATAGTTAGGAGGATAGATATGAGAAAAAATATTAAGACAACAGAAGCAATCTTCCCAATGCCAGTTTTGATGATTGCGACATACAACGAAGATAATACAGTAGATGTGATGAATGCTGCCTGGGGAATGATGTTAGAAAGAGATTATGTAGTATTAAATTTAACAGAAACTCATAAAACAGTAAAGAATATAAAGGAGAGAAAAGCTTTTACCGTAAATATTGCGGATGCTAACCATGTAGTAGAAGCAGATTACTTTGGAGTAGTATCAGGAAATAATACCCCAAATAAATTTGAAAAAAGTGGTTTAACTACAACAAAGTCAGAAGTAGTAGACGCTCCAATTGTCAATGAATTTCCAATCTGTATGGAATGTGAATTTGTAGAATATCAAGATAATGAATTTGGTTGTGGTGTTGTTGGTAAAGTAGTAAATGTAACAGCCGATGAAAAAGTAATGACGAATGACCAAGTAGATATTACGAAAGTAAATGCCATTGCATTTGACCCATATACTCATGGCTACTATAAAGTAACAGAAAGAGTAGGAGAAGCTTTTAAAGACGGATTAAAATTAAAATAATAATACAAAAAGTCAATGATTAAAAATTGGCTTTTTATTTTTCAAAAAAATATCTTGGCCGTGTGTAACACTCGAGATATACAATGAAAACATAAAAGGAGGGATAATTTGGAAAGTTTTACATTAGGAAAAACACCAATAGTCTATTTTGGAGTAGATTCATTAAAACAAGCAATTACAAAGGAGAACAATAATATCGGACAAAAAGTACTAATTGCTTATAGAGGTAATTCCATCAAGAAAAATAATATTTTTACTACTGTAAAAGAATTATTAGAATCTTCAGGCAAGAAAGTATATGAATCTTCTGGTATTATGTCAAATCCCACTTATCAAAAGGTGCAAGAAGGAGCTGCCTTCATTAGAAAAGAAGAAATAGATTTTATCTTTGCCGTAGGAGGAGGTTCAGTAATAGACTGTTGTAAGATGATATCTGCGCAAGCAAAAGCCAAAAAAGATATCTGGGAAATGGAATTTGTAGATGGATGTTTTCCAACAGAATTTATACCAATGGCAAGCATTGTAACAGCAAGTGGTACTGGAGCAGAGATGAATAATGGAGCAGTAATTACCAATGAAGAAAAGATGTTAAAGACAGGGATGCTTGGAGCATTATCTGAGTTTGTAGTACTTGATCCTTCTTATACTTTAACCGTTCCAATGAAACAAGTAATCTCTGGCGCTTTTGATACACTTAGTCATTGTATGGAAACTTATTTTGGTAAACCATTAGAAAATAACGTGTCTGATGAGATTAATGAAAGTATTATGAGAAATGTTATTAGCAATATGAGAGAAGTTATTAAAAATCCAGAAAGTGTTGAAATTAGAAGTGAATTAACTTGGGATTCATCTATTGCTGAAGTAGGATGGTTAAAGCTAGGCAAAACAACAGATTTTCAATGTCATCAAATAGAACATCAACTAGGAGCGTATACTAACTGTAATCATGGTCAAGGTCTTGCAGTAATTCACCCTAAAGTTTATAGACATATTTATAAAGACGGACTTCTTAAGTTTGTAAGATTTGCAAAAGAGGTTTGGCATGTAGATACAGAAAATAAAACAGATGAAGAAATTGCTCTTGCTGGAATTACAGCATTAGAAGACTTCATCAAAGAAATGAATCTTCCAACCACTCTAACAGAGTTAAACGTTACCGATGTTGATATGCTAAAAGAAGTAGCAGACTCAACTAATATTACTAAGGGTTGCTGCAAACAAATGTCTAAAGAAGAAATATTTGAAATATTAAAAGAGTGTTTATAATAAAAAGTAGGTTTTAATATGAATAAAAGAATAACAATCAGTATAATCACTATACTAATCATTATTGTAATCATCATATGGTATACTTTCACTACAAAGAATAAGACAATTAGATATTATTCCAACGAAAACAATGAACAACAGGAGAAAGAAAGCTATATGGTAGAAGATGTTTATATCAATAATGGAGATAATAAAATCTATGGAATGCTATATCGTCCCAATACAGAAGAAAAAGCACCTATCATCATATATTCGCATGGTCTTGGCGGAAACTATTCTTATGGAATGGATTATGCAGAAGAACTAGTAAAGAAAGGCTATGCAATTTATTTATTTGATTTCTGTGGAGGAAGTGCAACAAGTAAAAGCACAGGAGAGACTACAGAAATGTCAGTCTTAACAGAGATGTCAGATTTAGAAGCTGTTTTAAAAGAGGTAAAGACATGGGATTTTGTTGACAAGATCAAGATCACTTTATTTGGGACGAGTCAAGGAGGACTTGTATCCTCGCAGGTAGCCGCCTCTCACGAACAAGAGATTCATGGACTGATATTATTTTATCCTGCTTTTGTAATATCCGATGATATTCACTCTAAGTATCCTACCAAAGAAGATATTCCAGAAAAAGAAAACTATATGGGATGGATAGAAGTCAGTAGTAAGTATATGTTAGATATCTATGATATGGACTTTTATAAGGAAGTAGAAAACTATAAAAAAGAAGTTCTGATTATTCACGGAGATCAGGATAGTATCGTAGATTTAAAATATTCTAAACAATTAAACGACATATACCAAAACTCAGAATTAAAGATAATAGAAGATGCAGGACATGGATTTTATGGAAATAGTTTTCAAGAATCACTTAATTACATACTAGAATACTTAGAAAAAATAGAAAGTTAAGAAAGGAAATAAATATGAATAAAAAAACAATAACTGGAATCATCATCGCACTAATCATCATCGTAATAATAGGAGTGGTATATTTTGCTTCTTCTCAGGGTGGAGGAGAAAATAGAGTATTAGATAATCAAACACCAAATAAAATAGATGGAAATGCTAAATCTTTAGTCGTTTATTTTTCAGTACCAGAAACAGATGATCTTGATAATATGACGCAGGATGAAGAAAATAGTACGGTAGTGGTGGATGGAGAAGTATTAGGAAATACAGAATATGTTGCTAGACTAATTAGTGAACAAACAGATAGTGATCTATTTAGACTAGAACCAGTAACTCCTTATCCAACAAATCATGAAGACTTATTAAGAAAAGCACAAGAAGAAATGCAAAATGATGAAAGACCAGAAATTAAAGATCCTATCGATATTTCAGAATATGAAACAATCTATATTGGTTATCCTGTTTGGAATGCTGATTTACCGCCAATTATTAATACATTTTTAGAAAATAATGACTTTGATGGAAAAACAGTGATTCCATTCTGTACTCATGGTGGAAGTGGATTAGCAGGAACTCCATCTACTATTGCAGAAAAGCTAGATAATGCTGATGTTATTTTAAATGGTTTTGAATTATATCGTTCTGATATGGAATCTGCTCCAGAAGAAGTAGACTCATGGCTTTCTGATATTGGAGTAAAATAAAATACTAAAACAAGCTGGATAGTGGTGCAGTCTGTTTTTGTTATAAAAAATCCAACTTTTTCAAATTTTAAAAGTATAATAAGTAGATAGAGAAGTGGTGAGCAAAAAATGAATGATAAAAAATTAATTAAAAAGTGTCTTGCTGGAGATAAAGAGGCATTTAATAAATTGATATCTATATATTATCCATTCGTAACTAAATTTCTGTTAAAATTAACAAGAGATGAAGATGTTACGAAAGACTTAACACAAGAGACATTTTTGAAATTAATTTATCACATTGATAAGTTTTGTTTTAAAAAAGAAGGCACTTTTTCTACTTATTTAATTACTATCGCAAAGAATACTTATATAGATTATATTAGAAAGAAAAAAGTAGAATTACAAGAGGTTGATATCCAAACTTTATCTAATTATATTTCTACCGAAGAAGAGTTCTTTAAAGAAGAAAATTTAAAGGTTTTACTTACCAAAATAGATCATTTGCCAAAAGCTCAAAGAGAAGCTATCAAACTAAAATATATAGAAGGATACACTTTAAATGAAATTGCTAGGTTTAAGAATACCAAAAGTAAAACGATAAAGAGTAGATTGTTTGAAGGTAAGAAAAAGTTAAGAGAAGAGATAAAAGGAGAGAGTTTTTATGAATAAAGACTTAGAAGAATTACTAACTACGTTGGAGCCAGAAATTGATAAAAAGTGTGGAGAGATGAAAATGAAAAAACGAGAAAAAGAAAATAGTAAGATATTTTTCATTCTAGTCTTTACTATATTAATAGTACCAAGTGTATTTATTTTATTAAATATTAATATGATCTATTCTTTCCTCTTTTTTCTATTTATATTAATTCTCATAGGATTTATAGAACTTCCTAATATTTTAACTAAGGAAGAGGGAATGTCATATGAATAAAATAATAGAAAAAATTAATTTTAAAAAAGTAGTAATTATATATCTTGTTTTATTAATGATAACAGGAGTCATTTTATTATTCTTTCTAGGAAATAAGTATCAAAATAAATTAAGTCTTGTTCATAACTATCATCAAATAGATGAAATGTTAGAAGAAAATGCTAATCAAAAAGAGTTGGAAAATGTATTACGAGAGTTAGATAAAAGCTCAAGAGATGTCGTTGATGTAGCAATCATAAGAAAAGGTAATCTTGTTTTTCAAACAGGAGATATTTATCAAAATGATTTAACAAAAATAAAAGATACAAAAAGGTATTTCACAGATAATAAAAATAATGTATATGAATTAAAAACATCAGAAGAATTTTTATTAAATCTTTTTATTCCAAATAGATATTTTGAAGAAGAACGAAATTATATAGACCGCCTTATCATAGAAGACATTTCTTATAAAGAAAAATATACAATAAATTATATGGAAAACGAAAATGGTAATGAGTTAATTATTTTTATCAGTCAAATAAATCAAGTAGAAAATGGACATTTCTATTTAAAATTAACACTTTCTATTCTAATGTTTTTCTTTATGCTATATATTATCATTACAGCTTTAATGATTTATCAGGATGCCTTAAGAAAACAATTTAATTATTATTTCTGGGGATTACTTACTTTATTTACTAATATTGTTGGAGTAGTTATCTATTTATTCTATAAAAAGAAAGTAATTAATCAAAAAAGTCCAACTTTTAATAAAGAGAATCGTGTAATAAATATAGAAAGGAAATAAAATATGCAAGAATTTATATTATCAATAATGAATCAATTTGGTTATTTAGGAGTATTTTTATTAATAGCTATTGAAAATATCTTTCCACCAATTCCATCAGAAGTAATTTTACTATTTGGTGGATTCATGACAACCTATACCAAATTAAATGTTTTTGGAATGGTCGTTGCCGCAACACTAGGTTCAGTAGTAGGAGCAATTGTTTTATACTACATAGGTAAAATATTTAATAAAGAAAGATTAAAGAAAATACTTTCTGGAAGAATAGGTAAAATTCTTTGCCTAAAAAATAGTGATGTAGATAAAGCAGATCACTGGTTCGATACAAAAGGAAATAAAACTGTCTTCTTTTGTCGTTTCATACCAATAGTAAGAAGCTTAATTTCCATCCCTGCTGGAATGAGTGAAATGCCTATTCCTAAATTTCTTGTCTATACTACAGTAGGTTCTGCTATTTGGAATATTGTCTTAGTAGTATTAGGTGCCATAGTAGGGGAAAACTGGCAATCTATTCTTTCTGTTTTTGATACTTATTCTCATATTGCTTTAGTAGCATTAGTAATCATCTTCGTAGTAACAGTTATAGTCTTTTACAAAAGAAGAGGAAAACGTGCAAAAAGTAGTTAATATAATAAAACATAATATGAAATGGATGATATTATTTATATGTATCCTAATCTTTTTAAGCTTAACAGAAGATGTATTTGAACAAGAAATTATGCAAGGAGATATCATAGGATATCAATGGATTGCTAACCATCTGATAAATAATCATATAACTCCAATCATGAAAATGATAACCTGGTTTGGAAGTGCTACTTGTCTAATAATCATAACCGTTCTTTTATGGATACTCATAAAGAACAAAAGAATAGGACTACTCGCAACAATAAACTTAATCACCATCACAGTCTTAAATCAAGTGTTAAAATTTATCATACAAAGACCAAGACCAACAGAATATAGAATAATAGAAGAATCAGGCTATAGTTTCCCATCAGGACACTCTATGGTAAGTATGGCCTTTTACGGCTTATTAATCTACTTCATTTATAAACATATAAAAAATAAATATATAAAATGGGCTCTAATATGTATATTATCGATTCTGATACTAAGTATTGGAATCAGTAGAATATATTTAGGAGTACACTATGTCAGTGATGTTTGTGCTGGTTTTGTAGTATCCATTGCTTACCTAATAGTATTTTTAGGAATGACTAACAAATTAAAAATAAAAATATAAAAAGTTGATATCATATCAACTTTTTTTATTGTCGTATTCACTCATAATAATCTGATTGATTTCTTCAGGAGACTCCTTGCAACCACCCTCTAACCATTTTTTCACAATCGCATTAAATCCAGCTCTAAAAAACTCAATATGGTAACCAATATACTGATCGTTGTAATAACGTTTAGCTAAATTAGTATCGTACAGAACTTTTTCTTCAACTGGTAATACATTAGGATCATTTTCCAATTTAAAATAAGTCTTAAAGAATAATTGGTTTTCTTTAATTAACCGAAATATTTTAGAAAAGTCATTAGAATTATATCCCTTTGCTCTCTCATCTTGATATAAATCACTAACGTCTTCAATTAATCTAAGACGTATTTTATCAGCTAAATCATAAATATCTAAATAGTTATTATAAAAAGTAGTGCGATTAAGTCCTGTTGTTTTACAAATATCTGTAACGGTAATTTGGCTAAGTTCTTTTTCTTGTAATAAATTGACAAAAGCTTTTTCTATTTTTCTCTGAGATTCTTTTCTTCTTTTATTATTTTGAATATTCATATTTCCCCCCCCTCCCATTATTTCAACAAATGTTGAAAAATTGATGATTGTTTTTCATCAATAATATTATTATACTTTAATTGTAATACATCAACAAGTGTTGATTTTTAAAGGAGGAGAAAATATGGCAAAATCAAAACTAGTAAAAGCAAATGAAAAGATAGCAGAAGGTGTTACAACAGGATTTAAAAAAATGAGTGACGGGGTCGTAAATGGTTTTAACAAAATGAGCGATGCTGTAGTAGGAGGCTATACAAAGATTGAAGACAAATTTGTGGATGAATTTTTAACAAAAGATGGAGAAACAGTAGAAGAGGCAAAAAAGAGACTAAAACAAGAAGAAGAGGAAAGAAAAAATAAATAAGGAGTCTAAATGAAAAAAGAAACATTATTAGAAATTATTTTAGGAACAATTGGAGGATTAGTTTTTGCAATAGGAATGTGCATGTCACTAATACCTGAATGGAATCTATTTACTACTGGGATAGTGATTGCTATTGTAGGATTTATCATATTACTTTGTATTATTCCAATATATAGAAAATCCCGCCCAAAAAAAGAACCAAAACCAATCAATTGGGGATTTGTACTTGCCTGGATAATTGGAGTAGTAGGTGCTTTAATCATGGGTTTTGGAATGAGCAAAACTATGATTGATGGAGCAACCCAAACAGAGATGATAACAGGAATTATCACAGGAGTGATTGGTTTAATCATCTGCGTATTAGACTATCCAGTATATTCTTATTTAAAGAAAAATAAATAAAGGTAGAAGATATTTCTTCCTTTTTTGCTATGATTTAGTATAAAGATAGGAAGTGATACTATGAAAAAACTATTAAAGCATATTTTTGAACCAAACAAAATAATAGGATTTTTTCTTTGTAATATTAGTATTTTTTTACTCATATATGTTTTCACAAAACATCTAGAGGACACTCCAATTGCATACACTGCTTATCTTTTATCAACATATGCCTTAATTGTATTTATCATTTGGTTTATAAAAGCATGCGAGTTTGGTTTTAACTTTATCAAGAAAAATTCAAAATTATATCTCTGGTATGATAAAAATAAAAAAACAATTTCGAAGCAAACATTACATATATCTTTCTTAATTAATTTATTATATGGAATATTCAAATTAACAACAGGAATTTATTATAAATCAGCTTGGTTTATTACATTTGCAATCTATTATTTACTACTATGTCTAATGAAGATAAATTTGATCTCCAGTTTTAAAAAAGATTATAATCTATCAAAAGAATATAAGAAATTAAAACATACTGGTATTGTTCTATTACTATTAGATATTGTATTATCGGGAATGATTATTTTAATTATTCATAAAAACGAAACTTTCTTTTATCCAGGATATTTAATTTATATAGTAGCGTTATATGATTTTTATCTAATAATTAGTGCTACTAGAAATGTATTCAAATATTATAATCACAAAAGTAAAATATTAACCGCTAGTAAATGTATTAACTTAACAGTAGCAATGATATCTATGATGTCCTTAGAAGTCGCAATGATTTATCAATTTGGAAATAATGATATAGAATTTAAAAATACAATGATTGGAATAACAGGATTTGCAGTGGCTATAATAAATTCTATAATGGCAATTTACATAATAAGGAAGTCAATCAAAAATTAACCAAAAAGAAAAGAAGTAAACGCAAAGTTTAGTTATAATTTATTTTCTTTGGACAACTTTTATGGTAATATTCAAAATGAGGTGAAATAAATTGAAGAATAAAGGAATCATCATTACTTTAGGAATTATTATTATCATATTAGTAGCAATAATTATTTTCTTGCTTGTAGATAATAATACTACCGGACAAGAAAAAAACGAAAGTGATGCAGCAAAATTTAAAGAAGAATATACTTTAGTAGAGGAAAATAATAGATTTGTCTATACAGATATAGATGAAATCATAAACATTTTAGAAGAAGGAACAGGCATCGTTTATTTAGGATTTCCAGAATGTAAATGGTGTCAACAATATGTAGTTTATCTAAATGAAGTAGCAGAAGAAAGAAATGTTTCTAAAATATATTATTACAATATTAGACAAGACAGACAAGATAATACAGAAAATTATCAAACGATTGTAAATTTATTAAAAGATTATTTACAAAAAGATGAAAATGGTAATCTTAGAATTTATGTCCCTGCTGCTATATTTATGAGCAATGGAAAAATATTAGGTTTCGATGACGAAACATCTTATGATACAAATGGATATGATAATCCAAGCGAGTATTGGACTGCTGATAAAGTAGCAAGCTTAAAAGATAGACTAAATTCATATCTTGATAAATCAAATATTTGTTTCGATTGTAATAGTTAAATACTAAAAAGAACAAACCTTATGTTATGTTCTTTTTATGTCGAAAAACATTAATAATTCTCTATACCATAAAGCTTTAACAAATCCCCGGTGATTTCATTACTAAGATACCAAATAGCTCGAATAATGATAAGTTAAACAAAATGAAAAAAATGGTTGTAGGACTATAAAATATTTAGTATGATAAATTTGCGTAGAAAACGCATAAAACATAATAATATAGGAGAGGAAAAAATGATAGTAGTAGAACACATAACAAAAAAGTTTACTCGATTCAAAAACAAACGAGAAAAAGAAGAGTTTTTTGCCGATAATGATATTTCATTCAAAGCAGAGGATGGACAAATCATAGGAATTCTAGGGCCTAATGGTGCTGGGAAAACAACGCTTCTTAGAATGATTGCTGGAATACTAGAACCAACTTCTGGTTCCATTACATTTGATGGAATGACTTATCTTGATCAAGAAATTGAAATCAAAAAACAAATTGCTTACCTTTCAGGAAACACCAAATTATATGATACTCTAACAGCTTATGAATTATTAAAGATGTGCTGTGATATTTATAATGTAGAAAAAAACATTCAAGATCAAAAAATAAACGAGGTAGCCAAAGTATTAAAAATGGAAGCATTTCTACATAATAAAATAGCTAATCTTTCAACTGGTCAAACTCAGAAAGTAAATATTGCAAGATGCTTAATTCATGATCCTAAATACTATATCTTAGATGAAGCAACAACAGGTCTAGATATTATTTCGAGTCAAATTATATTAGACTTCATCAAAGGTGAAAGAAAAAAGAAAAAGACAATATTGTATTCCACTCATTATATGGAAGAAGCGGAAAATATCTGTGATAAAGTTATCATGATTAATAAAGGAAAAGTAATAAAAACTGGAACACCTGATGAAATCAAAAAAGATACAAAAACTACAAACTTACGGGATGCATTTTTTGCTTTGATAGGGGGTATAACAAATGAAGAATAATCTATGGAACATTTTAAAGAAAGAGCTAAGAGAGTTATTTAGAGATAAAAAATCTCTTGCTATGATGTTAGTAATCCCAATTTTTATACCACTTTTAGTAATTGGCATGTCTGCTTTGTTTGAATCACAAATGAATGTAGATACAAAAGACTATAATAAGATAGGGTTTAATTATGAATTATCTGAAATAGAAGAAAATCTTGCAAAAGAGATGGATATCGAGGTTACAACAAAAAAAGAAAAAGGCCTAAAAAAAGATTATGAAGAAGGTATTATTGACTTATATATCACAAAAGAAGATAATCATTATACAATTCACAGTAATACCTCAGATAACAGTTCTTATGCCTCTAATTTAATGGAAAGCTATTTCAACACGTACAAAGAAATTCTTCAACAACAAACACTACAAGAAAATAATATGGATGCAGATAAGTTTATAAATATCATCACAGTAGAAGAAGAAATGATAGAAGAAGATAATTTCTTCGCTAGTTATATTAAAAATTATGCATTTTTATTTATTCTAATGGCCATTACCGTATCAGCAACTTATCCAGCAACAGATACAACAGCAGGCGAAAGAGAAAGAGGTACATTAGAAACGCTACTTACATTCCCAATTAAAAGTAAGGATATTATCATTGGTAAGTTTTTAGGAGTAACAATATCATCTATTATTACTGGATTACTAAGTCTATTACTTGCCATCATTGCTTTATTCTTAACCAAGGATATGTTTACCATTTATGAAGGCGTAGATGTCATGTATTCAGCAAGTAGTATTATCTATGCTATTGTAGTAATTATTACTTATTCATTCTTCATCAGTGGACTTTGTATTGCAATAGCATCTACTTCAAAAACATTTAAAGAAGCACAAAGTGCCTTAACACCGCTAACATTCATCTCATTATTCCCAGGTATGATTGCTTTCATGATAGGTATTACGACAACGCCATTAATATCAATAATTCCATTTCTAAACTTCACAACCATATTTACCGATATTACAGCAGGAAATCTTAATGCCCTACATATTGCTTTAATGATTCTATCAACAATTATCTATATTAGTATTGTGTTATATTACATTATCAAACAATATAAGTCAGAAAAAGTATTATTTGCTAAATAGTAAATTTAAATACTTTCGCAATTAATAATGTCGAGACAGATGAAAGTTTTCAAAATAAAAAAATATACTTTGATTTAAGGTAAAATGATAATCTTTATAAAAGCGTGGTATAATGAATATGAAATCAAAGGAGGAAAGGTTGAAAAAAACATAATTAAACTAAAACATGCAAAAGGAGTTCAAAAATAAGAAATTTTTTTGAACTTAAAG
>CALVTC010000009.1 GCA_944359885.1 uncultured Bacilli bacterium
AGTCCTTGACTAAAATGAGTGAAAGATTAAATTTCAGATTTAAATGTTTAAACGCAATTTACTTTTTCATTTCACAAAATCTACTTTTTTTTCGAAAAGCATTTAAAAAAGACTATTTCTTTGATACAATATATTAGTAAAAATGGAAACAGGTGATAAACATGGGAAAGGTGATATCGTTAGTAAATCAAAAGGGTGGAGTAGGAAAAACAACTACTAGTATCAATCTTTCTGCATCATTAGCAGTACTAGGAAAAAAAGTTCTATTAATAGATTTAGACCCTCAAGGAAATACAACGACTGGGGTAGGTATTAACAAAGGAGACATAGAGCGTAGTGTATATGATGTTTTAATTGGAGCTTGTAAAATATCAGAGGCAATGATTAAGACAAAATATAAAAATCTATATGTTTTACCAGCAACAATTAATTTAGCAGGATTAGATATTGAATTAGTGGAAAAAAGTAAGCAAGAAACGGGATTTTTAAAAGGTGAACAGTTAAAGATTCATCTAATTGATATTAAGGATAGCTTTGATTATATCATTATCGACTGTCCTCCATCATTAGGAGTGATTACAACCAATGCTCTAACAGCTTCTAACTCAGTAATTATTCCAGTTCAATGTGAATTTTTTGCCTTAGAAGGAATTACTCAATTATTAAAGACAATAATGTTAGCACAAAAAAGTCTTAATCCAACTTTAGATATAGAAGGAGTATTGTTGACAATGTTAGATTCTAGAACAAATTTAGGATTTGAAGTAGTAGAAGACATTAGAAAGTTTTTCAAAGAAAAAGTATATAACACCATTATTCCAAGATTAGTCCGTCTAACAGAAGCACCTTCTCACGGTGAACCCATCATTGCGTATGATCCAAAAAGTCGTGGAAGCGAAGCTTACTTAAACCTTGCAAAGGAAGTGATTGAAAGAAATGGAAAATAATAAACGTAGAGCACTAGGTAGGGGACTTGAAGAATTATTTTACAATGAACCAATAGCATATGACAAAATGGAAGAAAAAATTTTAACAGAAACTCCAAAAGAAGAAATCGTCAATGTAAAAATCGCAGATTTAAGAAGTAATCCATATCAGCCAAGACAAGTTTTTAATGAAGAAGCATTACAAGAACTAGCATCATCAATTAAAGAACATGGAGTATTTCAACCAATCATTATAAAAAAGAGCATAAAAGGTTATGAAATCATTGCAGGAGAGCGCCGTGTAAAAGCATCTAAATTAGCAGGCCTAGAAGAAATACCAGCTATCATCAGAGACTTCACAGATGAAGAAATGATGGAAATTGCTCTTCTAGAAAATCTACAAAGAGAAAACCTAAATCCAATAGAAGAATCACGAGCTTATAAGAAATTAATTGATACACTTCATATTACCCAAGAAGAATTAGCCAAAAAATTAGGAAAAAGTAGAAGTTACATTACAAATATGATAGGTTTACAAAATTTACCAGATGCAGTACAAACAATGATTTCTGATAAAAAAATGAGTATGGGACATGCACGAGTATTGAGTAAATTAGAAAATGCTTCTCAGCAAACAGAACTAGCAGAAAAAGTAATAACAGAAGGGATGAGCGTTCGAGAACTAGAAAACCTAACACAATCAACAGAAAAGTATGAAAGAATACATAAAATACAAAAACATACCCCAAAGAATAATGAGTATCAATATTTAGAAGAAGAACTATGTGATAAATTAGGAACAAAAGTAAAAATCAAAACAAACAAAATTGAAATCAGCTTTGTAAATGGAAATGATCTAAATCGTTTATTAGAAATAATGAATCTAGAGGCAAGGAGGTAATCCTAATTGCAACTATTTGACAGTATAACAATTGAGCTAAGACAAATTATTTTTCCAATAGTCTATATTGCTATTGGGTTTGTTGTCTATAAACTCTTAAAAAGACTAGTAAATAAAATCATGATAAAAACACCCCATATGAAAAAGCAACACCAACAAAGAGCTAACACAATAAGAATTGTAATATTAAATGTAATAAAATATGTAATTGTCGTTGTAGTATTGTTAGCAATATTAGCAAATTTCGGTGTTAATGTTAGATCAATTGTTGCTGGACTTGGAATTACAACAGCAATCATAGGTTTAGCTTTCCAAGATTTAGCTAAAGATTTTATCGCAGGAGTGTCAATAATTACAGAAAATCAATTTGAGGTAGGGGATACCATTGAATATGATGGCTTTTTAGGAGAAGTTATTTTCCTAGGTTTAAAAACTACCAGAATAAAAGATTACCGGGGAGCAGTAAAAATAATTGCCAACCATAAATTAGATACGGTAATTAACTATAGTCTAAACAATTACCTAGCAGTAGTAGATATCGGGGTATCTTATAGTGATAATCCGGAAGAAGTAGCACAAGCATTAGAAGAAATAAGACAAGAGTTAAATGGTAAGGTACCAAACGCAACAGGAGATATTGAAATATGGGGATTAGATGAATTTGATGAATCTAATATGAAATATAGAATCGTAGTAGAAACCAAGCCCCAGCAACATTATGCTGCTCAAAGATTCTTACGAAGTGAATTCAAAAAACGTCTAGATGAAAAAAATATTAAAATATCTTGCCAACAGATTGAGGTGACAAATGGAAAATAATAATAATAATTATACCATTGGTACGAAAGTCATAATGAAAAAGCCACATCCATGTGGAACCAACGAATGGGAAGTGACTAGAATAGGTGCCGATATTAAAATAAAATGCATAAACTGTGGTAGGACAGTATTGATACCTAGAATAGAATTTAACAAGAAATTAAAAAAAATAATTTCTGAGGAAGGATAAAAATATGAAAGAAAAGCGAAAATTAAAACTCAAAAAATTTTATTTTCATCCAATCACGGTATTTCTATTTTTAACTTTTATAATAATCATATTAAGTGGTATTTTATCAGCATTCGAAATGCAAGCAACATATAATACAATCAATCCAAATACCAATGAATTAGAACCAACACTAGTAGCAGTAAAAAATTTATTTAGCTTTGATGGAATGAAATTTTTAATAGGAGATGCAACTACAAACTTTATAAGTTTTGCTCCTTTAGGAACATTATTATTAGCATTAATTGGGATTACCATTGCTGAAGCAACTGGTCTAATTGAAACACTTTCTAAACGTTATTTTTCCAAAATACCAAAGGAAGTTTTTACATTTATTCTTATTTTTGTCGCAACAATATCATCTTTAATTAATGAAGTTGGGTATGCTATTTTAATACCGTTAGCAGCTTTAATTTATTTTATGAATGGCAGAAATCCAATACTAGGTATCATAACTGCCTTTTGTGGAGTTGCTTTCGGATATGGAGTAACAATATTTGTAGGATCCATGGAAGTAGCATTGATGGACTATACAAGAACCGCAGCATGGTTAATTGATGATAATATGCATATTGCTTTAACTTCAAACTTGTATTTTATTATTATTACATCAATTTTAATATCAGTTATTGGAACACTTATTGTTGAAAAAATAATTGCTCCAAAAATTGGAAAATATAAAAAAGAAGAAGAATATGCTAAAACAGAACAATACAGAGTCATTAATTTAGAAGAGGAAGAACAAAAAAGAATAGAACGAGAAAAGTATGAAAAACGAGGAATACGTTTTGCTTTAATTACAGGAGTCATTGTTCTTATATTATTTGCTTATATGTTGATACCAGGGTTACCATATTCTGGAATGTTATTAGACATGACACAAAACACCTATCTAAACCAATTATTTGGAGATAATTCTTATTTTCAATCTGGATTTACCTATTTAGTAACATTATTATTAGTATTAATGGGACTTGCTTATGGATTAGGTGCAAAATCAATTAAAAGTGATAAAAAACTAATTGAAGAAGTAGGAAATAAGTTTAGTAAAACAGCATATATATTTGTACTAATCTTTGTAGTTTCTCAATTTATTGCTGTATTCAAAGAAACAAACATTGGTCTAATTATAACCTCTTGGCTTGCTAATTTATTAGAACATTTAGAATTCAGTGGAATTCCATTAATTGTTGTGACTTTAATAATCATAGCACTAGCAAACTTAGTATTAACTAGTCCAACTACTAAGTGGATGATATTTTCTCCAATTGTAGTGCCTATGTTTATGCAAGCTAATATCTCTCCACAATTTGCTCAAATTGTAATGAGAGTAGCAAACTCGATGACAAATGGATTTACTCCTATCTTAGCATCTTTTGTAATCTATTTAGGATATTTAAATATTTATAATTTAAATAAAAAAAGACCTATTACCATTAGAAAATCTTTAAGAATGATTATGCCATATTTCTTAATTATATCTGCAGCATGGATTTTAATTGTAGTAGGTTGGTACATTACAGGTCTACCAATAGGACCAGATAATGTATTCCCAACTTTATAAACACCAAGTGGTGTTTTTTTTTCTTGCTTGCAAGAAAAAATATTATATAATATATATCGATAACGATATAGTATAATAAAATAAATATAAAGTACATTTATGTAAAAAGTTATTGGATATGTTATAATAGAAATAGAAAAGAGGTATAAATATGAGTTTAACAGCTGGAATTGTTGGTCTACCAAATGTTGGTAAATCAACGCTTTTTAACGCAATTACAAATCAAAAAATATTAGCAGAAAACTATCCTTTCGCAACCATTGAACCAAATGTTGGAGTGGTAACTGTACCTGATAGTAGAATGGATAAACTAAAAGAAATGTATGATCCTAATAGATTTATTCCAACAGCTTATGAATTTACTGACATTGCGGGACTAGTAAAAGGGGCAAGTAAAGGAGAAGGTCTAGGAAATAAATTCTTATCTCATATTAGAGAAGTAGATGCAATTGTAGAAGTAGTACGTTGTTTTGATGACGGAAAAATTATTCATGTAGAAGGGAATATTGATCCAATAAGAGATATTGAAACTATTAATTTGGAATTAACTATTGCAGATTTAGATGTTGTGAATAATAGACTAGAAAGAGTAGCAAAAAAAGCAAGAACAACGAAAAATAAAGATGATATGATTGAAGTAGAAGCTTTAGAAAAAGCAAAAAAGGCGCTAGAAGAAAACAAGGCATTAAGACAAGTAGAATTTACAGAAGAAGAACAAAAGTTATTAAAGTCTTACAGTTTCCTTACAATTAAACCCATTATCTACCTTGCTAATATTAAGGAAAGTGAATTAAATAACCCAGATAATGAATATGTTCAACAAGTAAAAGAATATGCATCTAAAGAAAATGCTCAGGTAGTAAGTTTATGTGCCAAAGTAGAAGAGGATCTAAGTGAATTAACCAAAGAAGAAAAACAAGAAATGTTAGAAGCATTAGGATTAGAAGAATCAGGGCTTGATAGATTAATTCAAGCGACTTATGATATTCTAGGTCTAGCAACATATTTTACAGTTGGAAAAGATGAAGTAAGAGCATGGACATTTAAAAAGGGAATGAATGCGAAACAATGTGCAGGAATTATTCATTCAGACTTTGAAAAAGGGTTTATTCGAGCGGAAGTAATTTCATATGACGATCTAGTAAAATATGGGAGTGAATTAAAAGTAAAAGAAGCAGGAAAAGCTAGATTAGAAGGAAAAGATTATATTATGCAAGATGGAGATATTTGTCATTTTAGATTCAATGTATAATAAAGATGATGTTAATATAGAAGATTTAAAACAATAATTAATGAAAAACATAATAATTTTTTAGGAACAAAGAAAGGAAAAAAATGCAAGAATATCAATTGATGATTTTTGAAACCAATAAAACAGATGGTTGTATGTCACAAGCAAAAAAGTTTTATCCAACAAATTATACTGACCAAGATATTAAAGCTAGTTTGCAAAAAGTAAAAGACAAAATAGGGAAAAAATATCACTTTAATGGTAACCATATTTTACAACCACAACAAAAAGATGTAGAAAAGACCATAGACTATGAAGATGGAAAATATACAAAAATCACAAAAGAAATATTAAACAAAGAAGACTACTGGGATATTAAAATACCATGTGATATCCTATTAATAGATACAACTCTTCCTAATACTGTGATCGGCCACAGAATGGCAGATTGTCCAGTAATAATAGCAGAGGATACACGCCATCATGTAGCAGCAGTATCTCATTGTGGAGCTCACCAGATCAATAGAGAAGTACCAAAACTAACAATTGAAGCTTTAAAAAAAGAAGTCAAAAGTAACACTGAGGATATACATGTTTATATTGGTAGTTGTATAAAAAAAGAAAGCTATCAATATGATAAATATCCCTACTGGGCAACAAACGAAGAAGTTTGGAAAAACTGTATTGAAAACAAGAATAATATCTACTATATTGACTTAGTATCAGCAATCAAAAAACAATTATTAAAAGATGATATCCAAGAAAAAAATATTACAGTAAGTAAAATAGACACCTACACAAATAAAAATTATTATTCTCACACAGAAGAAGTAAAAAATCCAAATTGTGAGATAGGTCAAAACTTTGTAGGATGTTTTTATAAATTAATTTAAATTTCAAACACATATTAAATTAATAAAAGTTAGAAATTAACTATTGGTAAAAAATATCAATAGTTTTTATTTCCATCTTTTTTACACAATAAATTCACTATTTTGACACATATCTTTTATAAACTGAATAAGAGGAGGAGTTTATGAAAAGAATTGCGTACTTTGATAATGCAAAAGGAATTTTAATATTGTTTATTATTCTAGCCCATGTATTAAGCTTATGTTCAAAATATTATAATTATAGTGATGATTTTTTTAAATTTGCATCCTTATTTATGCTTCAATGTTTCTTTTTTATTTCTGCATATTTTTCTAACAAAAGCAAAACACCAAGGAAAAAACGAGTAAAAAGTTTATTAAAAACATATTTAATTTGGCAAACAATCATAACAATTTACTATGCCTTTGTATTAAATATTATTGATTTTAATCTAAATTACTTAAATCCAAGATATACTTTATGGTTTTTAGTCACAATGATATTTTATAATTTATTAGAAATTATCTTAGAAAAATCAACTTATAAAATAATGATACCACTATCGATAGTCCTAGGTCTTCTAGCAGGATTTATTCCTATCATTGGAAAGACATTATCTTTATCTAGAACTTTTGTATTCTTTCCATTTTATGTCCTTGGATATTCTGCCAAAGATTTAGATATACTATCGAAAATAACAACCAAAAAAGTAAAAATAATAACAATAATATTATCTATAATAATATTAATATTAATACTAAATTATAATGGAATACTATCAATTAAAATTCTAAAAGGAAAATACAGCTATTTTGATATAGATTCTATAAATATTTTCTTAGCAGCACTTCAGAGATTACTATTTTATGCTATCAGTATTATAGTAAGTATTGCTTTTTTTAACCTGGTGCCAAAAAAGGAAAGTATTTTAACTACTCTAGGTAGAAATACTTTATATATTTATTTAACACAAGGAATGATTTTAAAAACTTTTGTAACCGAAAAAATACTATTAGATAACAGACTAGTAGGTACGTTACTATTATTTATTTGTGCTTTTCTTTTAACAATACTCTTTACTAAAATAATATTAAAATTTCAAAAAATGAAAAAATATAGAATGGAGGTAGCAAATGGATAAAAAATTTGAAGCTTTTAAACTGGAATTACAGAAAGTATATGAAAACAATAAAATATATCGACAAAAAATGAAAGATAAAAATCTAACTCCAGAAGATATCGATTCTTGGAATGATATAAAAAAATTACCCCTTACCACCAAAGAAGATATATTATCATCTTACCCATACGGATACAATTGCGTAGATCAATCAAAAATAAAAATGTATCATGCATCTAGTGGAACAACTGGAAAACCATTAATTGTAGGGTTAAGTGAAAATGATATGATACTTCGCCAAGAAATAATTAAAGAAGATGCCATCATGGCAGGAATAAGAAAAGACGATATCGTTCAAATATGCTATGGTTTTGGAATGTTTACAGGAGGATTTAGTTTTTATGAAGGATTAAAAGAACTAGGTTGTCAAATTATACCAACGGGAACCATGTCCACCGAGATGCAACTATTTTATATGCAACAATTAAAACCAACGGTACTTCTTACTAGCCCATCTCATGCAATGCATCTATCCGAAAAATCAAAAGAACTAAAAATAGATATTAAAACACTTCCAATCAGAATTATTAGAGTTGGAAGTGAATTACTAACAGAGGCCATGCGAAAGAAAATCAAAGCTAGTTGGGGCAACAAGGTTAGTGTAACTCAGGACTATGGAATGACAGAAACTCTAGGTCCTGGCCTAGGAATGGAATGCTCTTATGAAAATGGAATGCATCTAAATGAACACTACTACTTTGAATTAATTGACCCAATTACCAAAGAACCAACCGAAAAAAATGTCGGGGAATTGGTAGTTACAACTCTCTACACGGAATGTTTCCCTCTAATTAGATATAAAACAAGTGATTTAGTAGAAATTACTACTGAAAAATGTCCATGTGGTAACAGTGCTCCAAGAATAAAAAAATTTCTAGGGAGAACAGATGATATGTTAAAAATAAAAGGTGTAAAAGTCTTTGTAAGCCAAATTGAAGATTTCCTGTTTATGCATCCTTACTTCACTCATCAATATGAAATAGTATTAACAAAAGAAAATTACAAAGATATTTTAACGATAAATATTGAATATAAAGAAGATTTACCAAAAGATATTAAAAAGCAACTTCCAAATTATGAAATTGAAATAGAAGAAGAATTTAAAAATAGATTTGGAATCACAAGTCAAATTAATATTATAAATAATAATACATTACCACTAAGTAAAGGAAAAGCTATTCGAGTAAGAGATTTAAGAAAAGTAAAAGTATAAAAAATTCTAGACAAACAAAAGAATACTTGCTATAATACTAACGAGTATTTTAAATACTCCTTGCTGCAATAGTAGCCATTAGTCCAAAAGGAGGTGTAACAAATGAGAAAGTATGAAATTATGTTTATTGTAAGACCAGATATGGAAGAAGCTGAAATCGCAAAGACAGCTGAAAACTTAAAGAAGGTCTTAGAAGACCAAAAAGCAAACTTTGTTGAAGAAAAGAATATGGGACAAAGAGAATTAGCTTATGAAATTAAGAAATTTAAAACAGGATATTATTACTTATTCGTAGTAGAAGCAACACCAGAAGCAGTTGCTGAATTCGACCGTGTTGTAAGAATTAATGAAAACTTACTTCGTCACTTAATCGTAAAAGTAGAAGACTAAAAAAGAGGTAGAATATGAATAAAGTATTTTTAATAGGAAGATTAACGAGAGACCCTGAATTAAGATATACAGGAAGTAACACTGCTGTTGCTACTTTTTCTCTAGCAGTAAATAGAAATTTTACCAATGCAAATGGGGAAAGAGAAGCTGATTTTATCAACATCGTAGTTTGGAGAAAACAAGCAGAAAATGTAAAAAATTACTTATCACAAGGTAGTCAAGTTGCCATTGACGGTCGTATTCAAACTAGAAGCTATGATGATCAAAATGGTCAGAAACGATATGTAACAGAAGTAGTAGCAGACAATGTAGAATTCTTAGGTTCAAAAGGGTCATCTAATAATACAAATATGAATGCTAACAGTGCCGCACCACAACATGATGCTGCACCTACACCTTATGACTTTGGAGCAACAAGTACAGAACCAAAGGGAACAGATGTAGATAGCAATCCTTTCGCAGATTTTGGATCTAGTATCGAAATAAGCGATGACGAATTACCATTCTAAAAAGGAGGCGTAAAAAATGGCAGAATTTGGACGTAGAAAGAAAAAAGTATGTATGAGATGTACTGGAGCAACAGTTGATTATAAAAATCCTGAAACATTAAAAAGATATATAAATGAAAAAGGAAAAATTGTTTCAAGAAGAGTAACTGGAAACTGTGCTCGCCATCAAAGAGAAATTGCAACAGCAATTAAAAGAGCAAGAGCAATTGCCTTATTACCATATACAAGATAATAGAAGAGTTCTCCAAGAACTCTTTTCATTTTACAAACGAATGAAAGTATTATATAATAAAAGAGGAATACAGGAGGCAATTTATGAAGATAATAGAACAAAGAAGAGAACTAAATAAACGCATCAAAAGATCAAAAATAATCTTCTTAATGGCTCATAAAGATTTAGATTTAGATGCATTAGGAAGTTGCATTGGACTAAGCTTAATTTTGAAACAACGCAAAAAAAATTGTTACATTATTATAGATGATAAACAACACGAATTGGGTGTAGAAAAAATATTAAGGGAACTAGATGGATGTATTCCAATTATTAAGGGAGAAGAAGTAGATAAATATCTTTATCCCAACAGCAAAAAGAATCTATTAATCATACTAGATACGAATAAAACAGAGCTAGTTCAAAATCAAGGTGTATTGAAAAAAATAGATACTAAAATAGTAATCGACCATCATGATCTAGGGAAAACAACAATTAAAAATGCTCTAATTATTGATGATAAGGATGTTTCTAGTACCTGTGAAATGATAACAGAACTAACAGAGTTTTACGATGTAGAACTAGATCCATATTATGCAACAGTCTTATTATCAGGAATTGTCTTAGATACTAACAACTTCACACTAAAAACAAGTGCAGAAACATATTACGCTGCATATTATCTAGCCAACCTAGGAGCTAGTGCAAAAAAAGTTCAATATTTATTAAAGCAAGATATTGAAGAATATACAGAAAGACAAAAGTTATTAACAGATATTGAAACTATCAATAAAAAAATTGCTTTTACCAAGGCAAGTCCTTATACAATTTATCGAAGAGAAGATCTAGCAAAAGTTGCGGATACTTTATTATTTTTTAATAACATAGAAGCATCTTTTGTAATAGGTAAAATAGGAAAAGATACGATAGGAATTAGTGCTAGAAGTTTAGGAAATTTCAATATTACAAAAATTTTAGAAAAACTAGGCGGCGGTGGAGATACTTACAACGGCGCTGCAAGATTCGAAAATACAACAATTAGCAAAGTAGAACAAGAATTAAAAAAGACAATTGCTAAAGAAGAAGGTGAATAAAATGGAAGTAATTTTTATCAAAGACTTAAAAAATCAAGGTAAAAAAGGTGATATCAAAAAAGTAAAAGATGGTTATGCGGAAAACTTTTTAATAAAAAATGGTTATGCAGTAATCAAGAATAAAGAAAATCTTGCAAAATTAGAAAATGAAAAAAAGCAAAAAGCAACTGAAGATGCCAAAAATAAACAAACTGCACTAGAAATGAAAAAAGAATTAGATAAATTAGTATTAGATTTTAAAGTAAAAACAGGTGAAAATGACAAAGTATTTGGAAGTGTTAGTATTAAACAAGTAAAAGATGCTTTATTAAAAGCAGGATATAAAATAGAAAAAAGTAAAATTGAATTAACAACTTCCATGTCTACATTAGGATTCCATCAGATTAATATCGATTTATATCCTGGTGTAAAAGCAACTATCAAAGCACATATCATAAAATAGAGGTGAAAAAATGCCAATAAAGACTTTACCAAACAACATAGAAGCAGAAGAATCTGTATTAGGAGCATGTTTTTTATCTAAATATGCTCTTCAAAAGGCCTGTGAAAATTTGACACCAGACTCTTTTTATGATGAAAAAAATGGTAAAATATTTGCGGCAATGAATGCCTTAGTAGAAGAAAAAACACCAATTGATATCACTACCGTAACGGGTTATTTAAAAAAAAATAATCAACTAACAGAAATTGGTGGAGTAGAATATTTAACAGAAGTATTAAACTTTGTACCAACAGCAAGTAATATAGATTATTATATAAAAAATGT
Source organism: uncultured Bacilli bacterium (assembly GCA_944359885.1). Taxonomy (GTDB): domain Bacteria; phylum Bacillota_I; class Bacilli_A; order RF39; family UBA660; genus Faecimonas. The sequence goes on from CALVTC010000009.1 coordinate 11,907, forward strand.
AGAAGATGCATCAATATTAAGAAGATTAATTGAAACAGCAACAGAAATAGCTTCAGAAGGATATCGTACAGATGAAACAGTAAATGAAATTTTAGATAATTCTGAAAAAAAGATTTTAAATATTGTAAAAAACAGAAAATCAAGTGAATTTAGATCAATAAAAGAAATATTACAAAAAACACAAGCAGACTTGGAAAGATTATCAGAACATAAAGGGGAAGTAACCGGTCTAGCAACGGGTTGGTACGACCTTGATAAACTAACTACTGGTCTTCACCCTAATGAACTAATTATTATAGCTGCTCGACCTGCCATGGGAAAAACAGTATTTGCCTTAAACTTGGCAACTCATGCAGCGATGACTCAAGATAAGTCGGTGGCCCTTTTTAACTTAGAAATGAGTGCAGAGCAATTAGCGATGCGTATTATATCTTCTCTAGGTCAAATAGATGGGTTTAAGTTACGTACAGGAAACCTAATGAATAATGACTGGAAAAGAATTAATGAAGCAGTATCTCAATTATCCAATACAAATTTAGTAATGGATGATACACCAGGTATTACAATAGGAGAAATTAGAGCAAAGTGTAGGAGACTGGCAAGTAGTGAAAAAGGACTAGGATTAGTAGTCATAGACTATTTACAATTAATATCTGGAGGAAAAAATTATGGTGCCAACAGACAACAAGAAGTATCGGACATTTCAAGAAGTCTAAAAACGCTAGCAATGGAATTACAAGTTCCTGTAATTGCACTATCTCAACTATCACGTAGTGTAGAGTCTCGTGAAGATAAAAGACCAATTATGAGTGATTTACGTGAATCAGGATCAATCGAGCAAGATGCTGATATTGTTGGGTTCTTATATCGAGATGATTATTATAAAAAAGAGGCAAGAAATGAAGATAATACCAGCATTGTAGAAGTAATCATTGGAAAGCATCGTAATGGACCAACCGCCACAATAGAACTATTATTCAAGAAAGATACATCAACAATGTTAAATCTAAGCAAAGGAAATAGAGGTGAAGAAGGATAATATGAAGCAGAGACTAAATAAATTTTTATTAGTGCTACTATTAGGTATAATGTTACCATTTTTAACTGCCTATTCATCAGCAACACCGAAAACACTATATAGAGTTTATTTAAAAGGAGAATCCATAGGATTAATAGAATCAAAAGACGCCCTAGAAAATTATATCGACAAACAGCAAGACCAAATAAAAAAAGAGTTCGGGGTAGATAAAGTATACATGCCAGAAGATCTTAATATTATAAAAGAAGTTACTTTTGACAATAACATCTCCAGTGTAAAAGAGATTTATAATAAAATAAAAGACATTTCTCCTTTTACGATTAAAGGATATGCAATTACAATTGGTGCCGTAGATACTCAATCTGGAGATGGATCTGAAATTAAAGGAAAAAAACAAACTATCTATGTATTAGACAAAAAGGTCTTTGAAGAGGCAGTCGACAGTGTTGTACGTTCCTTTGTTTCTGAAGAAGATTATAAAAACTATGCCAATGGTACACAAGAAGAAATCAAAGAAACTGGAAAAATAGTAGAAAAAATCTATATCGAAAATAAAATAACAATCAAAGAAAGAAATATTCCTGTTGATAAAACAATTTACTTAGATACTACTACCTTAAGTCAATATTTAATGTTTGGAACAACAGAAGCACAACAAAAGTATACAGTTCAAGCAGGAGATACTATTGAACAAATATCATTCAACAATAAAATCTCAACACAAGAATTTTTAATTGCCAACCCAGAATTTACTAGTGTAAACAGCTTATTATATACTGGACAAGAAGTAACACTTGGAATATTAAAACCACAATTTAGTGTTGTAGAAGAAGATCATGTTGTTTTTGATGAAGAAACAAATTATCAAACAGAAACGCAATATGACAATACAAAAGAAGTGGGATATAGTGAAATAAAACAACAAGGTCAAAAAGGAGTAACTAGAATTACTCAAAAAATTCAAAAAGTAAATGGTGAAACTGTTAATGTAGCACCAGTTGGAACCGGTGAAGTTTTAAAAGAACCAGTAAACGAAATCATCGTTAGAGGTGGTAAAAAATCAAGTTATGTTGGTTACGGAAGCGTTGTTGCAACTGCAGGTCAATGGGGATGGCCAGCGACTTGTTCCTCTGTTTCTAGTGGATTCGGCTATCGCTGGGGAACATTGCATGACGCTATCGATATTGCTGGATGTGGATATGGTTCGAACATCTTCGCTGCCTTAGATGGAGTGGTTGTACAATCATCATATAAATATGACAATGGAGAATTTGTAACAATTGATCATGGAAACGGATACTATTCATTATATGCGCATATGGTATCTGGTTCTAGAAGAGTTAAAGTTGGTGACTATGTAGTAAAAGGACAAATATTAGGAAGCATGGGAATGACTGGAGCAGCGACAGGTGTACACTTACACTTTGCTATCTGGAGAGGTTTCCCATATCGTGGTGGAACACCTTTAAACCCTTTAGGATTCTATTAAAATGAAAGTAAAAACAATAGCAAGTGGTTCAAAAGGAAATTGTACAATAGTATTATGTGAAAATACGAATATAATTATAGATATGGGAATTTCCTACTTGACTCTAAAAAGGAGTTTAGAAGAAAATTCTCTTTCTTTTGACCAATTTCAAGCAATTTTTATTACTCATAGTCACAAAGATCATATTAATGGATTAAAATCATTAATTAAACACACTACATTAAAAGTATATATTCCAGAAAAAATGTATGATGAATTAGAAGAGATTGTTCCTAGATATCGCTGCGAATTTATTGAAGATAATTTTCAAATTCAAGATGTTGATATCGAGCTAATCCACACCTCTCACGATACAGCTTGTTCCGTAGGGTATATCATTACCTATAACAACAAATCTCTAGTCTATGTTACGGATACAGGATATATTAATAGAAAATATCTAGCTAAAATGACGGAAAAAGACATTTATATCATGGAATCAAACCATGATGAAATAATGTTAATGGATGGACCATATCCTAGATTTTTAAAAGAAAGGGTAATTAGTGATAAGGGTCACTTATCAAATAAAACAACAGCAAAATACTTAAAGAAAATCATTGGAAAAAATACACAATATATAGTTCTTGCCCATTTGAGTGAAAAAAATAATACCGAACAAAAAGCGCTAGAAGCAATAGAGGAAGAATTAGGACAAACAAATATTAATATATTAATAGCTAGACAAAAAGAAGAAAGTCCAATGATAGAGGTGTAAAATGATAAAAATAATTACAGTAGGTAGTATAAAAGAAAAATATTTAAAAGATGCTATAGCAGAATATCAAAAAAGATTAAGAAAATATCGAGAAGTAGAAATACTCGAAGTTAAAGATGAAGGGATACTTCCACCAGTTCAAGCGATGGAAAAAGAAGCAGAAAAAATAAAAAAATATATATCGGGAAAAGATTATATTATTACTCTAGAGATAGAAGGAAAACAATTAACATCAGAACAATTTTCAAAAAAACTAGAAGACATCATGATATCTAATAGCAATATTACCTTTATCATTGGCGGAAGTTATGGAATAGATAAATCAATAAAAGAAATATCAAAATATCATTTATCCTTCTCTAAAATGACATTTCCACATCAGCTATTCAGAGTACTATTATTAGAACAAATATATAGAGCATATAAAATAATGAATAATGAAAGTTATCATAAATAAGGAGAGACGTATGATAGGAAATCACTGGGATGAATTATTAAAGGCAGAATATCAAAAAGAATACTTTAGAAATCTTATGGATTTTATTAAACAAGAATATAAAACAAAAACAGTATATCCAAGACAAAGCGATGTTTTTAATGCTTTTCGTTATACAGATTTTGATAATGTAAAAGTTGTTATATTAGGACAAGATCCCTATCATGGACCAAACCAAGCAGAAGGATTATCATTTTCAGTTAGTAACGAAGTATTAAAGCCACCATCTCTAAAAAACATTTTTAAGGAACTAGAAAGTGATTTGGGAATACCTTTTCCAAAACATAACTCATTAAAACCCTGGGCAAAAGAAGGTGTATTATTATTAAATGCCGTTTTAACAGTTGAAGCACATACACCTACATCTCATAAAGATCATGGTTGGGAACAATTTACAGATCATGTGATTGAAATAATTAATAAAAAACAAACTCCAGTAGTCTTTATATTATGGGGAAGCTATGCAAGAGCAAAGAAAAAGCTAATTACTAACCCTATTCACTACATTATAGAATCTGCACATCCTTCTCCATTTTCTGCTTATAATGGATTCTTTGGTAGCAAACCCTTTTCAAAGGCAAATGCATTCTTAAAAAGTAAAGGACTAAAAGAAATTGATTGGCGAGTAGAATAGTAAAGATAAGCTAGAATTTGCAAACCACGGATGAATATGTTACAATAAAATTAGATTGAAGACGGGGGAATGAAAATGAAATATATAGATCTATACAATCGAACAGTTGACTTATTAGAAGATAATGAAAGACTAAAAAAATTAGCAAGAGATATTTATATAGTAGAAGACTATAGAGTAGATGAAAGCAAGCGAAATGAACAAGAGAAAGAAAAACTATTTGCTAATATCAAAAAATATCAAGCTAAATCCAGTGTAGCAGGAAAAAGTATATACATAGAATCACCAAATCAAGAAGAATCTTCCTTAGAGTATTATAGTATTTATATCAATCCAAAAATTGAAGATATGGACAAGTTTACAAATAGGATATTAGAAAAGTGTGAAGAAAAAAATCTTCCTTATAATATAAATCTTTCTTATGTAAAAAATGAACATAAAAGAGTAAAAATAAAAGCATCATTAGAAAATTTACCTAACTATATTGAATTATTAGATGAAATTGGAAAAGAATATCCAGAAATAAAGGAAAAGAGTGCCACTCCACCTATTTTAGCAGGATCAATAGATAACTGGATTGGTTATTCTATCAACTTAGATTACTTATCAAGGGTAAGAGTTGTATCGAATGTTTTATTTCCAACAATTCAAAATTGGTTAGAAAATAGTACTGATAAACTAAATACTGTTGCAGATAATCCATTATTTATCGAAAAGTTAAAAGAAAATATAAGAAAAGAAGTAGAAGATGAAAACATTTCATCTGAAAAAATATGTTTTAGTAAATATACAAAACCATTATTTATGGATAAGGACCATAAAATGGAAGATAGTCCAGTAATTACAAATTATAATGTTCCAAAACAATATAAAAAATAGGAAATAATAAATCTCATTTCTTTCGGAAATGAGATTTTTAGTTTGTATAACTCTTAATTCATTAGAAAAAGATGCCTATAAGACATCTATATTAAAATTAGATTTATTGAGCTTGTAGAGCAGTAATAGCAACAACACCTACAATATCATCAGCACTACATCCACGTGACAAATCATTAACAGGAGCAGCAATTCCTTGAGTAACTGGTCCGTATGCTTCTGCTTTTGCCAATCTTTGAACTAATTTATAACCAATATTTCCAGCATCTAAATCAGGAAATACCAAGACATTAGCATGACCTGCAACAGCACTATCTGGAGCTTTGGAACTTGCAATCTCTGGAACAATCGCAGCATCCAATTGTAATTCACCATCGATTTTATACTGAGAGTATTTTTCTTTCGCAATAGTAACAGCTTGTACAACTTTATCAACATCAGAGTGTTTAGCACTTCCCATGGTAGAATGAGAAAGCATCGCAACTAATGGTTCCTTTTCTACCAATAATTGAAAAGACTCAGCACTAGATGCAGCAATAGCTGCCAACTTTTCAGAAGTAGGGTTTTGTTCTAGACCACAATCTGCAAAAACAAAAATACCATGTTCACCAAAATCACAATCTGGAACCACCATCAAAAAGAAAGAAGAAACTAACATAGTACCAGGCTTTGTTTTAATAATTTGCAAAGCAGGTCTTAATGTATTAGCAGTAGAATGGCATGCGCCACTCACCACTCCATCAGCTTTTCCAGTCTTTACTAGCATACAAGCATAATACATATAATCTTCTAACAATAGTTTTTTTGCATCATCATAAGTCAAACCCTTATTTTTACGTATTTCTACTAATTTTTCTGTTAATTCCTCTGTCAAGGAAGAAGTATAAGGATTAATAATATTAGCTTTACTTATATCATATCCTAGGCTAGTTTTAGCAATATCTTCTTCTGTACCAATTAGAATAATATTAGCCATATCTTCTCGTAAAATTTTTTCTGTAGCTTCCATAATACGTACATCCATACTTTCAGGTAAAACAATAGTTTTTTTATTTTTCTTAGCTCTTTCTTTAATTGTTTCAATAAATGACATAAAACTCCCTCTTTCTAATTAACCTTCTTTTAATATTTCATAAATTTCTCTTTTTTCATTACTATAAAATTCTTTTTTTCGATATCCAAAGAATAGACGAATAATATTAGATGGAAAAGATACAATTAATTGATTAAAAATAACTACAGTATCATTATAAAACTTAACTGCCGCAACTAAATCAATTTCATTAGAATTTAATTCTTCAATAATATGTGCCAAAGCTTCACTGGTAAATAGTTTTTCATTATCATCTAACACCTGAAAAAATTCATTATAACATTTTTTCAATAAATCATTTAATTCAAAATGATTAAGATCTAAAACCATCTCACTATCCAATTGCTCCAAAAAATCATCCATTTGTAATTCTTTTGACACAACTTGTTTTGCTCTTTTTAATAACTCTAATTTTTTTTGTAAAAATAAGTCAATATTATTCTCTGCTTCTTCCATCTTAATAATAGAAATACGAAATTTATTATGATATAAAATAATAATAAGAATTAGTATGGCAACAATAACAATACCACCTAAAACGACTTCAATCATGGTATCACCTCATACACTAACATTATAACAAACAAATGATTAAAAAGAAATAATCCAAAAGAAAAAATCAAGATACTATCCTGATTTATTTTTTCCTAGAAGATATTTTATTTTGACTTTCTAGAATTTCTTCATCACTCATATTGCCAGAATATCTAGTCTCTTCGTTAGAATAAATGGGTAAATCTTGAATAATACCCTGATTCATAGAATAAACACTATCATTTTGATTGTTATCAAACATCCCACTACCGTAAGGATTATCTGTTAAAGGATAAGGTGTTAAATTATCCTGAATAATTTCATCTTTTGAAAAAGAATAAATACCCTGATTTAAATTAGTTGAAATATTTTTTTGTTCTGATATGTCATGATTCGTATTTTTAGAAAAAATAGTATTATTATCAGTAAAAGTGTAAGATGAATAATTTGTTTTTTGATTTTGAAATTTAGAAACTAGTCTCTGATCACAACAGAATTTATTAGTATCAATCGACACATCTTTCGCCTTTTCTAAAATTTTCTCTCTCATTTTGCCTAAGACATCAGGATATGTAGTAGCAATTACAGGAATTAGTTTTTTTAATTCATCTTGCATAACTGATTTATCAATAGAGTAGGGTTTCCCATCAAAATATAAAACACAACTTTTTAATTGTTTATCTTTAGATAACTCTTTAAACAGTTCGTCTTTCATCAAAGAATGATTGGATATTTCAGTAGAAGGATTAGAGTGTTTAAGAACCCGATCAATAAAAATATCACCAACTGTCTTAGAATAATATTTGGTCAGCGGATAATTAGCATAATCTAAAAGAATAGACTTTTCAAACTCTTTCATCGCATCAGTAAAAACTTGTGCTCTTAAAGTATTAAAAGAAGATGCCCAGCTATTATTTTGCTTGACTAACTCAGATCCATATCCTATCTTTTTATCAATTGTTCCTGTAAAAATAGGCGGATGGTGAATATGTTCACTAAGTTGAGGATTATCCTTCAAAATATCATGCAGAATATGATAATAATCTAATAAATGTTCAGTATCAGAATAAGCAACGAAAGAGTCTGCTCTATCATCTTCAGTAAACTTAAAATTGTATGGGATTTGTTTTTCTTCACATTTATCAAAAAACAGTTTTGCAAGTTCAAAAACATACTCTTTTTCTATATTAACATATAATCGATGTTCAACATCGAAAGGAGCATATTTACCATTTCTTGGCTGCTCGTGAACTCTACTAGAATTAACCTTAATCCAGTAATCAGAATCACTAAGTAAACTAACAACATCAAACTGATACTCATAAGGAATAGAATCTATTACTTCATCCCAAGTATAAACATCACCTATATTTTGAAAATGTTCTTTCAATGGAAAAAGATAATCATCATTTGATATATTCTGATTTACAATATAATGTTTCCAATGATTAAAAATAGTAGAGAAAAAAGCATCTTTTTCTGTGATTGGACTAGTATTGCTCTTATGAGTATATAAATTTGTAACAGCATCATAAACACTCGTTGGAATAAGTAACTCATTTTGATAGATTTGCATTAAATCACGAAGTACATATTCATCATTTAATGGATTAGACAATTGATTATAAAACTCATCTAAACTTTGAATCATCTTTTCATCACCCCTATATTTTACTTAAAGTATACACTACAGAACCAAAAATAGTCAATAAAGTAGGAGTAAAGTAATAAAAAGCGCCCTTAGTTAAAAGAACGCAAAATATAATATTATCTTTTTGTTAAAACTTTTATTTTTTCTTGAGAAAGTTTAATCTCTTCTGCACTCATAGCTCCAGTATATCTAGATGCCTCTGTAGAATATAATGGCAAATCCTGAATAATCTGTTCTTTTGTAAGATGGTATAAATGATTACATGTTAATAATGGAGTATCATAGGACTTAGTAGATTTCTTAAAATCTGAAACTTGCTGCTGCTTGTTCTGTTTTCTAATTCCAGAAATAACTTTTCTGACATTATCAATAAAATTAGAATAAGTATCCGCAACTTTAGGTAAAATAGATTTTGCTGCTTTTTGTAACTCGCTTGTACTTACTTCTAAAAATTTTGACTGATTTTTCTTCTTTCTACTATATTTAAAATGAACGGGTTTAAAATCCATTGACTGCTTTTGTACACCTTCTTCAAGAGATTCTTCAATGGCGTTACTAAGATAGTCTTGAAAACGACTACTTTTAACCTGTCTAGGTTTTAATCCAAAGTATTGATTAAGATCTGTTCTTGACAATAACTCTAAATAGTCTACCTTATCGTCAACAACTTTATCAGCAATTGCTTCTAAAATAGTTTCATTTTGTCCATCTACTTTTAACTTAAGATTAGGGTTTTTTAATAAAAGATATTGTAAGTTATATTCCAATGCCTCATAAACAAGTTTTGCTTGATTTTTACAATAAGATGGTTCATTCCAAAAATTATCTTCATTACCATATCCAATATAAGGAAGAACAAATCTTTTAGTTAAAGGAGATCGATACCCAACATAAGACGTTAAATCTTTATTTTCCTTCAATATTTCACTTACAACATTGAAATAATCTACTACATGATTGCGACTAGAATAAATAATAAAACTATCATTACGATTATAATCACTATTAGAAATAACAAAATGATAAGGCAAGTTTTTCTCTTCACATTTTTCTATAAATAATTTAGAAAATTTATGTAATCCTTGAGAATCAATATTCATATACAAATTATGCTCAAGCTTATTTTCTTCTGTATCGAAATTAATGGTTTGTGACGAAAAATGATTCCAATTACTATGTTTATTATCACGCGTATACCAGTAACTTGCAATAGGTTCCCGAGATCCATAATTTCTTAAGAACTCTTCAATCTCTTTTATATTTCTTACATCGTCAACATTATTTAATTGTTTTTGTACCAAATCGAAATCAAATCCAAGTTTACCATTATATCTTAACTGAAACTTCTTCTCATCAGACATATCAGTAATGGAATGTTTCCATTTATTAAATACAAAAACATAAAAATCATTATAATCTTTTCTAGACCAACCTTTAGTATTATTGACATTTTCATATGCTATATTTTCCTGGAAACTTTCTAAATTCTCTCCATAATCAGCGTACACATTTATAAGATGCTTCATAGTATCATTATCCATAAATGGATCTGTAATTTTAAAATCATAATTATTAAATTGACTCATACTCCTACTTCCCCCTGTCAAATGACCCAATTATAACATAAAATGAGAATAATGTCAAAAATCAATATAAGCAAAAAGAAGAAAAAAACTCTAAGAAGGATAGCTTTCTTCCACTTTTTCATCAAAAACTTCTTGATCAGTATTAATAGGTTCTGTCCCTTTAATAAAATACATCATTTTTTTCTTTTTATCACTATCTGTTGCTAGTCTCCCGGAAATAGGCTCCACTAAAACAGCAGAGACATTATCAGGCATCTCATACCATCCATCACCTTCTGCAACATTTCTCTCATAATATTCAATAGACTTGTACCAAATATCTTGTGCATATTTATATTCACTAGTCTTTAATGTTTGATTATCATCATATCCAACCCAGACAGCACAAACAACATTATTATTAAAACCAATATCCCAATTATCAGTTTCCGTAGTACCACTCTTTAAAGCGTATTTATGGGTCAATTTAGAAGCTAAACCAATAGCAGTAGGATAATTATAATCAATGTAGTCAGCATCATAAGTTGCTGTAAGTAAGTTATTTAAAATAAAAGTAATACTTGGATTTAATACTGCTTCTTTAGTATTTTTTGCCTCATATAAAACTTTACCATTAGAATCCTCTACTCTTTCAATAAAATGTGGTTTTACTTTATAACCGAGATTAGCAAAAGCAGAATATCCAGCTGCCATCTCCAAAATATTAATTTCATTTGTCCCAAGAGGAAGAGAAGGAACATTTTCAAGTTTTGCAGTAATACCAACTCTTCTTGCTACATTGATTAACGCATCTCCGCCCAAAAACAAATGTGTTTTAACAGCGTAGATATTTTCCGAATATGCAATAGCGGTACCCATGGAGATTGGTTTATTTCCATAGGTTTGATTATAATTTTGTGGTGTATAATCATCTTGATCGTTAAAAACAAAAGTTGTCTCCTCGCTTGTAAAAGAAGAACTAGAAGTAAATCCATTCTCTAAAGCAGCATAATAAAGATAAGGCTTCATAGTAGAACCAACTTGCCTCATGGAATCCGTTGCTCGATTGAAAGAAGATTCATTATAATCTCTTCCACCAGCTAATGCTAACACACCGCCAGTATTAGGATCCATTAAGACAACAGAAGTTTGTACTTCAGACTCATCTGGAATAGATTCTTTAATATTTTCCTCCACTTTCTTCTGTAAATCCCAATCTAAATTTGTATAAATTTTTAAACCACTCGTATCTGAATATGATTTCGGAATACTATCAATTGTTTCTAGTTCATCCATCACAGCATCATGATAATACATTACCGTAGTCAATTCATCACGATCTTCTTCCCCTAATATTTTTAATTCTTCTTGATAAGCATCATTCATTTCTCGCTCCGTGATAACACCGTTTTCCACTAGTAAATTTAATATAAGAAGTTGTCTTTCTTTGGCCGCTTCAAAATCAATTAATGGAGAATAATTAGAAGGAGACTTCGGTATACCCGTTAACATAGTAGCTTCCGCCAAATCTAACTCACTAGCACTTTTACCAAAATAATACTTACTAGCATTTTCAATTCCATACATACCATGTCCATAATTAATAGTATTGAGATATCCTTCTAATATCTCATCTTTAGAATATGTAGCTTCTATCTTAATGGTATACCACATCTCATCCCATTTTCTTTTCCACGTTTTATCAAAAGATAAAAACAAATTTTTAGCATATTGTTGAGTAATAGTAGAAGCACCTTGTTTAGTTGACCCACTAGTAATATTTACATAAAAAGCTTTCAAAATTCTTAAATAATCAAACCCATGATGTTTATAAAAATTCTTATCTTCTGTATAAATAGTAGCATCAATCACATACTGAGAAATATCATCCAAAGAAACCCATTCTTTCTCTTCATTTCCCTGGAAAAACACTTCTCCATCTTTATCATATAAAAAGACACTGTTTGCTGTATTAATAACTACTTTAGGAGAAAGTTTTACATATAAAAAAATCCCCAGGTAAACAAGAATACCAATAACAAAAAAAATCATAAATATTTTTGCCAATTTTCTAAAAAAACGCATGGAATCATTCCCTTCTTTACTATTATTCGATTCTAGAAAAAAAATATGTATGAAAAATGACTTTTTAAAAGCAGTAGGAAAATAAAAAAAACTGTGATATAATCGAAACAAGAAATTGAAAGGGGATGAAAAAATGCCAAAAATCAATATAAAAGTAACTTTGATAACACCAGATTTAATAGAAGAAAAAACTTATCCAGCACTTTTTCATTCCACTCAAAATCAAATTATCTATCAAGAGAAAGATAAAACCATAACAAAAGTAGATTTAGCACAAGCAAAACTCCGAAGGGAAAATGAAGAACTATGGATGGAATATTCATTTGATGAATCTATGCCAACAACAGGATATGTAAAGATAAAAAAACTGAATCAAAAAGTATTATTAAATCTAAATACAAAAAAAATCATCAAAGAAAAAAAGAAATTTGAAATTAATTATCAAGTAGAAAATCAAGATTATAAATATACATTAGAGGTGATATAAATGAGTATAATAAAAGAATTGAATAACGATATTAAAAAAATCGTAAACCAAGCAGGTTATCAAGTAGAAAACTTGGTATTACAACCATCAGGTAGAAGAGATCTAGGACAATTTCAATTAAATGATGCTATGGCATTAGCAAAAACTTATAAAACATCTCCTAGAGAGATTGCTGCAAATATTGTTCAAGAGTTAGAAAAAGATGGTAGATTCACAAATCTAAATATTGCAGGTCCAGGTTTTATTAATATTACTTTAACAGATCAATATTTAGGATCCTTATTAACAAAAATTTATGAAGATATAAATACCAATATAGATAAAAGAGCAAAGAAAAAGATAGTTTTAGATTATGGTGGTGCAAATGTTGCCAAAGCACTTCACGTAGGACATTTAAGAAGTGCAAATATTGGAGAAGCTTTAAAAAGATTAGCGCGCCTGTTAGGTTATGAAGTAATAGGGGATGCTCATCTAGGGGACTATGGAAGACCACTAGGACTAGTAGTGTTAGAAATAAAAAAAAGGTATCCAGAATTAGTTTACTTTGATGAAAATTATACTGGTGATTTTAGTGAAGTAGTTCTACCAGTAACGAACGCAGATCTAGAAGAAATTTATCCATATGCATCTAATAAATCAAAAGAAGATGAAGCATATTTAGAAGAAGCAAGAGATATTACGTTTAAAATCCAAAACCATGAAAGAGGATACTACGATTTATGGAAAAAGGTAGTAGAAATATCAAAACAAGACATTAAACAAGTATATGATATGTTAAATGTTCATTTTGAATTATGGTTAGGAGAAAGTGATGCTTGTGATTATTTAGAAGAATTAACAAATATATTTAAAGAAAAGAATGTTCTAACCGAAAGTGAAGGAGCTTTAATTGTAGATGTAAAAGAAGATGATGATAAAGCACCAATGCCTCCTTTATTATTTAGAAGAAGTAATAAGACAATATCTTATGAAACAACTGATCTTGCTACCATATTACAAAGAAAACAAGAAATCAATCCAGATGAAATATGGTATTGTGTAGATGCAAGACAAGAACTACATTTTGAGCAAGTCTTCCGAGCAGCAAGAAAAGCTGAACTTGTATCCGATAATGTAAATTTAGAATTTATTGGGTTTGGTACCATGAATGGTTCCGATGGGAAACCATTTAAAACAAGAGATGGTGGAGTCATGAGCTTAAAAGGACTAATTGACTTAGTAGAAGAAGAAACAACAAAACGAATAAATCCAGAAACAGTAGAAGAATCAAAAAGAGAAGAAGTAGCAAAAACAGTAGCAATTGCTGCCTTAAAATATGCAGATCTTTTACCATTTCGTGGAACAGACTACATATTTGATCCAGAAAAATTCGCAGATTTAGAAGGAAAAACAGGACCATATCTTCTATATTCTACTATTCGTATGAAATCTCTATTAGAAAAAGGTAAGGAACTAAAAATAGGAGAAATAACAAAATTCAAGACAGAAACAGAAAAAGAAATTGCTCTAACAATATTAAGATTACCAAATGTTTTAGACAAAGCTTTAGACTCTAGAAGTTTAAATGATGTAACCGAATATTTATATAAACTTACTTCTTTATATAACACGTTTTATGCAGAAAATAAAATTCTAACAGCAGAAGATAAAGATCTTCAAAAATCTTGGTTAACTTTAACAAAAATTGTCTATGATATAAATATGACTTTACTAGATGTTTTAGCAATCGAAGTTCCAGAAAAAATGTAAAAAAAGTGTTGCATGTATATTAGATATATGTTATAAGTTTATTGGTAATTTTTTTACCATAACAAATGTAAAATTTTAGCATATCATATAATGTTTTTAAATATAGGAGGGCATTATGAGTCTTAGTAAAATGAAAAAAGAGGAATTAGAATTATTGTCTAATAAAGATATAACGAATTTAATCTTACAAGAAAGTAAGAAACCAATAAATACAGCAGATTTATTTAAAAAGATAATTGAATTATTAGAATTGCCTGCTAGTACTTTTGAAACTAAAATAGGAGATTATTACACATTATTATCAACAGATAAACGTTTCATTCTTTTAGAAGATGGTACCTGGGACCTAAAAAGTCGTCATACTTCTGATAAAATAGCGAAAATAACAGAAGAAGAGGATGACGAGGACGATGATAATGATGACGAGGATCAAGAAAAAGAAGAGTTAGAAGAAATTGAAGAAGATAACTATGATGATACAGATGAAGAATATGATGAAGATGCAACAGAAGAATTAAAAGACTTAGTAGTAATAGATGAAGATGAATTAGAACTAGAGCAATAATCTAGTTCTTTTCTTAAGAAAATTATGATATAATACGAGTGATTACCAAGAAAGGGTGAAAAAAATGATAGAAAGATTAGAAGCAACTTTGGAAAAGTATAATCATCTCCAAGAAGAATTAACAAAACCAGAAGTATTAAGCGATATTAAAAAAACAAGAGAATATTCCAAAGAAATAGCATCATTAGAAGACGTTGTTACATGTTATAAGAAATACAAAAAGGTATTGGCAGAAATAGAAAGTACAAAAGAAATGACAAAAGATCCAGAATTAGGAGATATGGCAAAAGAAGAATTAAAATCTTTAGAAGAAAAAAAGGAAACATTAGATAAAGAACTAGAAGTATTATTAATTCCAAAAGATCCAAATGATGGAAAAAACGTTGTCATGGAAATTCGTGGGGCTGCTGGAGGAGACGAAGCAAATATCTTTGCTGGAGACTTATTTAGAATGTATACCAGGTATGCAGAAAAAAAAGGATTCACTTATCAAGTATATAACTCAGTAGAAGGTACAGCAGGAGGATATAGTCAAATAGAATTTATCGTAAAAGGTGCCAATGCCTATTCTTTATTAAAATATGAAAGTGGTTCTCATAGAGTACAACGTGTTCCAGTAACAGAAGCAAATGGTAGACTACAAACATCTACTGCGACAGTTTTAGTAATGCCAGAAGCAGATGAAGATATCGAAATAGAAATTAATCCAAATGATTTAAGGATAGATATTTATCGATCAAGTGGATGCGGTGGACAAGGAGTAAATACAACAGACTCTGCAGTAAGAATTACCCATCTACCAACCAATACAGTAGTTACTTGCCAAAACGAGCGTAGTCAAATTCAAAACAAGGAACAAGCAATGAAAGTATTAAAAACCAGACTTTATGAAATGCAATTACGTGAGCAACAAGAAGCAGCAGGTGCAGAAAGAAGAAGTAAAATTGGTACTGGAGACCGTGCAGAAAAGATAAGAACCTACAATTATCCACAAAACAGAGTAACTGATCACAGAATTGGATTTACGACAAAAAACTTAGATAGAGTAATGGACGGAGACTTGGATGACATTATTAACGCTCTAATTCAAGAAGATCAAAAGCGAAAATTACAAGGAAATGAAGAGTAAAATATATAACTAAAAATAGTGTAAATATAAGGATACAAAATGAAAGTAGAAGATTTAATAGTATACTGTAAAAATTATACTCATTCAGATCACGCCAAAATATTATTGGCAGAATTGTTAAATTTAAATCCACTAGAACTCTTAAATCATCTAGACGAAGAAGTACCAAATGAAAAAGTAGAAATTTTAAAAAAAGAGATACAAGCTTTAAAAGAAAACAAACCATTACAATATATTTTAGGACATGTCAATTTCTACGGAAATGAATTCTACGTGGATAATAGAGTGCTAATACCCAGATTTGAAACAGAAGAACTTGTGGAAAATACAATAAAATATGCAAAAGAGTTTTTCACAGAACCTGTGGATATTATAGATTTAGGATGTGGAAGTGGAGTAATTGGTCTTACATTAGAGAAAAAATTATCCACAAATTCTGTGGATTTAATAGATATCAGTAAAGATGCTCTAGAAGTTGCTAAAAAAAACTGTGTAAAACTATCATCGAAAGCAAAATTAATAGAAAGTGACATGTTTGAAGCAGTGGATAAAAAATATGATATTATTATCAGCAATCCACCATATATCAAAACAAACGAGGAAATAGAAATCATTGTGAAACAAAACGAACCAAATCTTGCTTTGTATGCTGGAGAAGATGGTCTAGACTGTTATAAAAAAATTTTGCAAAACATAGAACCACATTTAAAAGAAAAAAGTCTCACTGCCTTTGAAATTGGTGCAAGTCAAGCAGAAGATATAAAGAAATTAGTAAATCAATATTTACCAAATACAAAACTAGAAATAAAAAAAGATTTATCTGGAAGAGATAGAATGGTTTTTATTTTTTATGGAATTGAAAAAAGTTAAATTTTTTGAATAAAGAAAAAAAGTTTCTCTCACTATATAGTTGAAAGGAAGAGAGAAATGAAGAAACTAGTCATCGTTTTAGCAATCATCACTACTTTATTAGTAATAAACAAGGAAGAAAAAATTGTAATTCCGAAAGAAGCAATTCGTTTCAGAGTTATCGCTAATAGCGACCAAGCACAAGATCAAGTATTAAAAAGGAAAGTAGTAAACAATTTAAATGAAGAAATTAGAAAAGTAACCACGTTAGATACTTCCTTAGCAAATTCTAGAGAAAATATAAAAAAAGAAATACCCTCTTTTTCTAAAATAGTATCAGAAACCCTAGAAAAAAATCAAAGTAATCAAACATTTACTATCGATTATGGAATGAATTACTTTCCAGAAAAAGAATATAAAGGCATAGTTTATGAAGAAGGAGAATACGAATCTCTTGTTATTACACTTGGTAATGGCCTAGGAGAGAACTTCTGGTGTGTTCTATTTCCACCACTATGTTTATTAGATACAGAGGAAGAAGTAGAGGATGTAGAATATACATCTTTTGTAAAAGAACTAATTGAGAAGTATTTTTAGATGATAAGAGAAATAGAATATATAAGGTGATACTATGAACAACATCCTTATATATTTTTTTATGGCTATAGGTCTTAGCATGGATGCCTTCTCTTTAGCTCTAGCTTATGGTACGACAGAAATATCGTTCAATAAAAAAGTGCTTCTAAGTATAACAGTCGGTATTTTTCATTTTATCATGCCTAAATTAGGTGCCTATCTTGGAACAGAGTTATTATTAGAATACATTGCCAAAGCAAACTATTTAGTAGGAATTATTTTTTTTATTCTAGCAGTAGAGATGTTTGTCTCAAGAAAAGATGATAAAACAGGCTCTATTACAAATATTATTTCTATTATCATTTTTGCTTTTACAGTAAGTATAGATAGTTTTTCAGTAGGAATTGCCTTGTCTCTAACTACTAGGGATATAACAACAGCATCCTTTATCTTTGCAATAACAAGTTTTGCATTTACTTTTTTAGGAATTCATCTTGGCAATAAAATAGCAGAAAAATTTGAAAGCAAAGCATCCTATATTGGGATGTTCATCTTATTATTTTTAGGTATAAAATATTTATTCTTTTAAAATCAAAAATTCTAAATCTGATATAAGGATTTTTTTCTTTTGACAAAGAAAGTAATATTGCTTATGATATATATGAAAGGGTGGCATAAAATGTTAGTAAATTTTAAAGAAATGTTAATGAAAGCAAAAAAAGAAAATTATGCAGTTCCTCATTTAAATATTAACAATTTGGAATGGACAAAATATATATTAGAAAAGTGTAATGAATTAAATATACCAATTATCTTAGGAGTAAGTGAAGGTGCCGCAAAATATATGGGAGGCTTTCATGCAATTTTCGGTATGGTAAATGGATTGATAGAAGACTTAAATATAACGATACCAGTATGCTTACACGTTGATCATGGGAGTAGTAAAGAAACTTGTATGAAAGCAATCGATGCTGGATTTACTTCGGTTATGATTGATGCTTCTAGATATGCCTTAGAAGAAAATATAAAAATAACAAAAGAGGTTGTAGATTATGCCCATGCTCGTGGAGTAAGTGTAGAAGCAGAAGTAGGACATATTGGTGGAGCAGAAGATAATATAATTTCAACAATTACAAATGCTACTTTAGAGGATTGTTTAACATTATACGAAAATACAAAAATAGATGCCTTAGCACCAGCTTTAGGAAGTGTTCATGGATTTTACAAGGGAGAACCAAATCTAGATTTTGAAACAATGAAAAAAATTAGTGATAGCTTACCTATTCCCTTGGTATTACACGGAGGAACCGGTATTCCAGATGATAAAATAAAAAAAGCAATTTCTTGTGGAATATGTAAAATTAATATCAATACAGAACTTCAATCAGTATGGAGCAAGGCCGTGAGAGATTATTTATCTGAAAATAAAACTGTATATGACCCAAGAAAAATTATTGGTAGCGGGGAAGCAGCTATGAAAAATAGAATTGAGGAAATAGTCACTCTATTTGGGACAAAACGATAAAATATAGTAGAGCTGTTAGGAGGTAAAAAGATGAAGATAATGGAAATAGAAGGAAACCGTGAGTTAAGCGGAACAATAAGAATTAGCGGTGCAAAAAATGCAACGGTTGCATTAATACCAGCAGCTATTTTAACAGATGAAGAAGCAACAATTTGTAATGTGCCAGAGATAACAGATACAGATGCTCTATGTGATATTTTAAATGAATTAAACGTAGAGGTAAAAAGGGCCAGTGAAAGTATTATTATCAATCCTAAAAATATGATAAATGTAGAAATTGCTGAAAAATTTTCTAAAAAACTACGAGCATCATATTATTTCATGGGAGCACTACTAGGAAAATATAAAAGAGCTGTTATGTATTTCCCAGGAGGATGTTCTATTGGTGCTAGACCGATTGATCTACATTTAAAAGGTTTTGAAGCACTAGGAGCAACAGTTACCAATGAAAAAAATAAATATATTGTAGAAGCAGAAGAACTACACGGTGCCAATATTTATTTAGATATTGCCTCTGTAGGAGCAACTATCAACATTATGTTAGCAGCAGTAAAAGCAAAAGGAACTACAATAATTGATAATGCCGCAAAGGAACCTGAGATAGTAAATGTTGCTACTTTCTTAAATAATATGGGAGCAAAAATAACAGGAGCAGGAACATCTACAATTAGAATAGAAGGGGTAAACCATTTACATAAATGTTTCCATGAAGTAATACCAGACAGGATTGAAGCTGGAACTTATATCGTTATTGGAGCACTATGTGGAAAAAATCTAAAAATAGATAATATTATTCCTGAACATGTGGATTCCTTATTATCTAAATTAGAAGAAATTGGTACAGAATTACAAATTGGTACAGATTATGTTATCATATCTAAATCAAATAATTATAAACCAACCAATATAAAAACAGCAGTATATCCAGGATTTCCAACAGACTTACAACAACCATTCACAGTTTTATTAACACAATGTAACGGAAAATCAAAAGTGACAGAGACAATCTTTGAAAATCGCTTTATGCATATTCCATATTTAAAAGACTTAGGATCGGACGTTACTGTAAAAAATCAAACGGCAACAATTATAGGACCAACAAAATTAACAGGAACATCAGTAGTTGCTACAGACTTAAGGGCAGGAGCAGCAATGGTAGCAGCAGGACTACTAGCAGAAGGAAAAACTACGATTACCAATGCAGAACACATTTTAAGAGGATATGAACAAATTGTAGAAAAACTAACGAATGTAGGTGCTAAAATAAATATAAAAGAAATATAATGGAATAGTTATATTTCTTTTTTTATGGAGGACTTATGATAAAAAAACACTATAAATTAATTATTTTTCTCCTGATAATATTTGTAATTTTTTTAATTTATAAAGATAATCATCACAATTATTTTAATTATACTTCTCTTGGAGATGGATATGCTCTAGGAATTAACTCTTACGGAGAAATAGACTATGGATATAGTGATTTTATAAAAGATAATCTAGAAGATACAAAAAAGTTAAATATTTATATTAAAGACTTCTCTGGTAAAGATCAATCCATAGAACACCTATATGAAAGTATTATAACGAATGAAAAAATAACTACAAATCATACAGAAAAGAATATAAAGCAAACATTAAGAGAATCGGATTTAATAACTATGACAATTGGTTTAAATGATTTAGTTTATCATATCGCAATTACTCCAAATATGAATACTTATCAATTAAACGAAATCATAAATAAAATAGAAGACAATACCAAGAAATTAATATCTGAAATAAAAAAATATTATCCCAAGACAATATATATAGTAGGATATCCAGATATTCCCATAGAGAACTATTATATTAAAGAAGGAATTAAAAGATTAAATGAGATGTATGAAAACATGGATAATATCGAATATATTTCCACTGCCGATATCGTTGAGGAAAAAGACTTTTTAAATCCCAAAAATATTTATCCTAGTAAACAAGCATATAATAGAATTGCAGATGAAATATTAAAAAAAGTTAGTTAAATAATTAAATGCAACTTTTTGTAGTAGTATTTTTAACCAATTGTTTTCTTTTTTGAGAGTTTATTTTATTAAGAGTTTA
>CALVTC010000010.1 GCA_944359885.1 uncultured Bacilli bacterium
ATAAAGGCATAAATTGCATTATACCTTTAAATACCAACATTTTTATAAAACTTGCATTTAATTATTTAACTAACTAAAACTTAGGATTTGCCTTGCTATTTCTCTAGTGTCTCACTAAGTAGATTTTCTAATGTTGTCAGTGTATATCCTTTTGACTTAATATAGTCAATTACAGTTTTTAATTCTATTTGTGTGGTCGTATTAATAGGAAAAGAGATGATGGCTCCATTTTGTAATTTTTGTTTTATATCTTGAAATGGTGTGTTTGTTATTTTTATAGTAGGAGTTATTGTATGTAGCTGCAGTTTACTACAAAGTTCAATCACTTCTTTATTGTCATAGTCAGCATAGCAATAATTTGTTACTTTACCGGTTACATTTTTTAAATATTGTATTGCTGATTGAAAATAAATTTCTTCGTATCGATTGTTATAACTTAGTATTTCTATTTCATGATTTGTCATGTTTTTTAGTTGGGAAAGATTATTTTCTAACCATAGGCCATCTATAAAGAAAGTAGCTACTACTCCATTTTCATTTATTATTTTAATAATTTCTGTTGGATCTTTGGTGTTATCAATAGGAAATACTAGAGCTACTTCTTTTTTAGAATCATTTCCTCCAATCACATATTTATCATAGGTATCTTCTATAGATATAGCTGGAGTTGTCTCTTTAAATACAGTTAAACTTTCATTATAGGTACCATATCGTTTCATTTTTTCATAAGACTGTTCATAATCTACTTCTTTTCCGTTTTTACCAGGAGTGATTTTATTTCCTTCCATTTTGGCATTTTCAGCTGGGATTTGGTACTTTTTACTTTGTTCTTTGATTTGTTTCATTAAGGGATCTGTACTTCTAATAATATCGATTGTTTTGTTTGTATAATAAAAACTAAATAATACTAGGACTAAGACAATTGCAACTTGAACTAGCTTTTGCTTGTTGTTTTTTAACATTCTATCACCTAGAACAGTATATGAAAAAAAAGTTCGTGAATGAACTTTTTTATTCTGTTTCTTCTGTCTTTTTTTCTTTTTTTACAGGTTTTGGTAGTGCTTCTTTTCTTGAGAAATTTTGTCTTCCTTTTTTATCTGTTCCTAATGCTTTGACAATGATTACATCGCCTAATTTCACTACATCTTCTACTTTTGCTACTCTTTCATTGGCAAGTTGAGAAATATGAACTAATCCTTCACAACCAGGCCAAAGTTGGACAAAGCATCCAAAGTCTTCGATTTTTACTACTTTTGCTTCATAAATTTTACCAATTTCTACTTCTCGTACAACATCTTCAATCATTTTTCTTGTCTTGTTAATGATTTCTTGGTTGCTGTGGTAGATAATGACTTGTCCATCATCTTCTAAGTCGACTTTTACTGCGTTTACGTTGTTGACATCTTTTACGTTAGAAGCTTCGCAAATAATTTTTGTAATCATTTCTCCACCTTTACCAATTACATCTTTTATTTTCATTGGATCAATCATGAATGTTTCCATCTTTGGTGCATATTTAGATACTTCTTTTCTAGGTTCTGCAATTTGTTTTTGCATTACTTCTAACACTTGTATACGAGCTTTTTTCGCTTGCTCTAGTGCTTCTTTTAATATTTGTTTTGTAATACCTTTTATTTTAATATCCATCTGTAATGCACAAATACCATCCTTGGTTCCTGCTACTTTAAAGTCCATATCACCTAGATGATCTTCCATTCCTTGAATGTCTGTTAAAATAGTGTAGTCATCTCCATGTGTAATTAGTCCCATGGCAATTCCTGCAACAGGAGCTTTGATTGGAACACCTGCTGCCATTAAAGACATACAACCAGCACAAATACTAGCTTGAGAAGATGATCCATTAGATTCTAGAATTTCTGATACGACACGAATGGTATATGGGAACTCTTCTTCGCTTGGTGTTACTTGAAGCAGTGCTTTTTCTCCTAAGGCTCCGTGACCAATTTCTCTTCTGCCTGGGGCTCCATATCGTCCAGTTTCTCCTACTGAAAATTGTGGGAAGTTATAATGTAGCATAAATCTCTTTTGATCTTCTAGACCTAGACCATCTAAGATTTGATGTTCACCTAATGCACCTAGTGTTGTAACAGAAAGTGCTTGTGTTTCTCCACGTGTAAATAAGGCAGACCCATGAGTTCTTGGTAATAGGTCAATATCTGTAGATAGTGGTCTAATTTCATCCATTTTCCTACCATCGGATCTGATATGTTCTTTTACTACGATACTTCTAAATAGATTGTATTCAATATCATTTACTACCATATTTACTTTTACAAGTAATTCTTTTAATTCATCTTCTTTTAATTTATCTTCATTTTCACTACGATATTTTTCTTCTACTTCTTCTTTAATTGCATCAATTGCGGCATATTTTTCTAATTTGTCCTTGATACGAAGAGCTTTATCCATCTTGTCTGATATTAGCGATGTAATTTCTTCTTTCATTGTAGCATCAATTTCTAGTTGTTCGTATTCCATTTTTTCTTCGCCAATTTCTTTAATGATTTCTTCTTCAAAAGCAATTAGTTTTTTGATTGCTTCATGGCCAAACATTAGGGCCTCTAACATAATGTCTTCACTTACTTCTTTCGCACTAGACTCTACCATATTAATTGCATCTTTTGTTCCAGCAACCGTTAAATCTAATTCAGATACTTCTAGTTCTTCTGGCGTTGGATTTATTACAAACTCTCCATTAACACGTCCTACTTTTACTCCAGCAATAGGACCATTAAATGGAATTTTAGATATTGATACTGCCAAAGAGGAACCTAGCATCGCTGTTAATTCTGGAGAACAATCTTGATCTACTGATAATACTGTAGAAATAATTTGCACTTCGTTTTTAAAACCTTCTGGAAATAGTGGTCTCATTGGACGATCAATCATACGAGCTGCTAGTGTTGCATTTTCACTTGGGCGACCTTCTCTTTTGATAAATCCTCCTGGAATTTTTCCTACGGAATATAACTTTTCTTGATAGTTTACTGTTAATGGGAAAAAGTCAGATAGTAAATTTACTGTTTTTGATACTACTGTAGCTGTTAATACTACGGTATCATTATAACGAACTAAAACCGCTCCATCTGCTTGTTTTGCTAATTCACCATGTTCTACTATAATCTTTCTTCCATAAAAATCTAATTCAAATGTTTTTTTCTTCATAACTTCCTCCATACTTTATCCTGTAACAAAAATGTGTGCATTCTTTTTACATTTTATCTTGTGTCGGTCTCACATTCATTCTATCATATATTTCTTTATTCCCACAAATAAAATTATTGCATCTTTATATTTTTTCTACATCGTTTTATTTTGTTATCAATAGAAAAATAGTGCTTTAGCACTATTATTTTCTTAAACCTAATTTTTTAATTACTTCACGATAGCTTTGGATATCTTTCTTTGCTAAATATCCTAACATGTTACGACGTTGTCCAACTTTCTTTAAAAGTCCTCTACGTGAATGATAATCGTGTGTATGTGTTTTTAAGTGTTCTGTTAAATCGTTGATTTCCTTTGTAAGGATTGCGATTTGTACTTCTGCAGAACCAGTATCTTTTTCATTTTTTGCAAATTCTTTGATGATTTTTGATTTTTCTTCTTTTGTTAATGCCATATTAACACTTCCTTTCCTTATATTTGCCAAGACTAAGTAAAAAGTCGGAAATTCTCTAAACTGGGTCTTGGTAGCACCTATAATATACTATACTTTTTTTATTTTGGCAAGTATTATCCAAATAGTAAAAATAAATAATAAACTGCAAAAATTAAAATCATCAAAATTCCTTCTTTTTTAGAAACGACTTTTTCACTTCTTGCGAATATATATAGCAAAAATGAAGTTAAAAATACTGTTATAATGTCTACTAAATTGAAGTTTTCTAATACTAAATCTCCGTATATTGCAATGGGAAGTCCTAGAACAATACAGATATTAAAGATGTTTGTTCCTATAATATTACCAATTGCCATATCAAATTCTTTTTTTCTAGCACTACTTATAGTCATGAACATTTCTGGAAGGGACGTTCCAATTACAATTGCAATCATAGTAATTACCTTTTCACTGATGTTTAATTTTTCTGCCAATGCTTTCGCATTATCTACGATGACATCACTACTTAATGTAATACATAAAATGGATCCTATTAGTAAAAACAATATTAAGAATATATTTTTATAAGTTGGTTCTGGTCTTTCTTGATCATCATCTTTTCTTTTTAATAATTGTACGATATAGGCAACAAACATAGAAAATAGTAAAATTAGAATAATCCCATCAGCTCTTGAGAATGTATTAGGAGTCAGTGGATTAAAAACACTGTCTAGCATTAGTACAGTGAAACCTGTTGTGATAATTACTAAAATAGGAAGTTCTTTTTTTATCGTTGCATGCCGAACACGAATGGGGCGAATTATGGCAGCTAATCCTATGATTAAAAATGTATTTACTATGCAACTTCCTACAACATTGGCAAAGGCCATTGTCTCATTATGATTTGCCACACTCTGAAAAGATATTGCTACTTCTGGTGCACAAGTTCCGAAAGCAACAATTGTTAAAGCAATCAACATCTTTGGTACTTTACAACGAATAGCAAGAGAGGTTGCACAATCTACTAAAATATCACTTGATTTTATGATAATGATAAATCCCAATAATAAAAATATGACTTCTAACATAGCACGCCCCTACTTTCTAGTTTATTATACTATAGTTATTTCTTCTTTCCTAGAAATAGTTTGTTACTTGACTGTAAAGAAAAAGAACTTTTTAGAAGTTTTTCCATACTCTTAGTTTATCCTGTTCTACTTTATAAATACCTAATATTTCATTTTTTTTGTTTTTAAAAATCACCTTATTTTTTATTTGATATTGATTTGGTAGCTTTTGGCCATTTTTAATTTTCTTTTCCAAATCTTCATCTACTTGAATTACTGGAAAGTCTAATACTTCATCTATTGTATGGAGAGTTGCTTTTTTGTTTATAATTTCTTCTATAGTATTGGTCTTTTTTATATCTATTTTTCCTTGTTTTGTTCTAGTCAAAGTTGTCATCGTAGCGTAAGTATCTAGGGCAAGCCCGATATCTCTAATTAAACTTCTGATGTAGCAACCTTTTGTTACTAGAGTTTTTATCATAAAAGTGTCATTATCACTTGATAATAATTTGATTTTTTTAATGGTTACTTCCTTTTTAGGTAGTTGAACTTCTTTGTTTTCTCTTGCATATTCATATAGTTTTTTTCCGTTTACTTTTACTGCAGAATAAATTGGTACTTCTTGTAGATAAGTTTTTTGAAAACTGTTGATTACTTTTTCTAAATCTTTCGATAAATCAACTGGTTTACTTTTTACTACTTGCCCTGTGATATCTAGTGTATCCGTTTCTACTCCTAATAATACTCCAGCTACATATTCTTTATCTTCTGCTGTTAATAATTCTGCTATTTTAGTTGCTTGTCCTATTGTTACAATTAAGACTCCTTCTGCTAGTGGATCTAGAGTACCTGTGTGTCCTACCTTACTTATACCAAAAATATTACTTATTTTATTTACTACATCAAATGATGTCATACCTTTTTCTTTATTAATATAGATTACTGCAGAAAATTTTTTTAAATATTCTTCTAAGATCCAGTTGTTTTTTTTCATAATTAAAGCTGGTATTTCTCCTACATAACGGATGTGCCATGGTTCATAAGAATATCCTGTATACTGTTCTTTTCCCTTGGGATATCTTAAAATAAATCCAAACTGGGGTAGGCATTTTTCTATTTTTTTAAATATTTCTTCTTCATCTGAATTTTTTGTTACTAATTCTAAATCGATTGCTAGGCCTGTATGATGTTCACTCTTACCGGGAGATGCTACATATTGTTCTGTATATTCTAATCCATATTGTTCTTTCGAATCTTCATATATTTTTTGTTGTTCTTCTATTGTTCTGTAAGCTGATGCTAGAGCAATTTCTATATTTTTCGTCTTGAGATATTTTTTTAATTCTAAATATGCATGATAAGTTTTTTCTTCTATTTGACATGGTGTATTGTCTATTAATTTTGTATTTATTTTTGTTATATTTTTATAATAATTATCTTTTATTTTATTTTCTTTATTTACTAGTGTTAAATATTTTTTCATCTAGATCCCTCGCTTTTTATTATAGCAAAGAAAAAGAAGCATTTCTACTTCTTTACTTTTTGTTTTGTGTCTGTATATTCCATTGAAAGAAAAGTTGGTGTTACTAGTGCACTACTAATTACAGAATATCCTCCAGATACTGAAATGATAGAATCAGGATTTAATTTGATTAAAGATGATAGATCTGTCTCATATAATGAGGCAAAATTTACTAAACCAGTTCCATCATACGAACTTATTTGTGTATAGTTTTCTAATTCATCTTTTGGAATGTGATAAGGTATTTGGATTGTATCTTCTTCGGTAATGGTATCTGTTGTTAATTTATTTTTATCTTTGATTTCTTTTTCTGTACAGTTGGCAGATGCAGCAAGAGTTGATAATGTATCCCCTTCTTGAACAGTGTAAGTTCTAGTAAGCGTGATATATTCTTCTATATCTTGATTGGTTGCTAGTTGTTCTGTTTCTTCTTGTGATGTTTGTTGTCGGAAAGCTGCGTTTGTATTTTCTAAAGCTTGCGATCCACCCAGAATACTTGCTAATATGATTGCCAAAGCAATTTTACCACGGTTACGCATTGTATATCGATAGATATTATCTTTCTTTTTTAATTTTAGTTTTCGTGTTGAGTTAATAAATTCACATTGAAAGACAACAAGGCCCTTTGTTAATATAGTATCGTCTTTATATTCTTCTTCAAAAAAAGTACGATATATTTCTAGACGTTGTTGCCAAGATTTTTCCTTTTTCTTTGTCTCCGTATATGCTTCTTCAAAAGATTCTAATATGGATGGTTTGTGTTGTTTTGAATTTTTCTTCTTTTTTGGTTTATATGGTCTTTTCTCTCCATATTTTTGAAATGATTCAGTAGATGCATATTTTTGATAGGCAGATTCTTGTCTTAGTTTTCGCTCTAATTCTTTTTCTTTTCTTTCCTGTTCTTTTCTTTTTTGCTTTTCTCTTCTTTCTATTAGTTCTTGATAAGCATAATAGATATTATCATATTTTTCTTTTTTATTTGGATCTTTTAAAATATCATACCCTTTAGTTGCTAGTTCAAATAATTCTGTTTTTCTTTGACGCTCTTCTTCATATAAATCTTTTGTCATATCTGGATGAGCAATTTTTGCAATTTTTCTATAAGCTTGTTTTATTTCTTTTTCACTTGCCGTTGACGCTATACCTAATATTTTATAATAATCTATAAATTCTTTCATATTCTTCCTCTTTTATTATAATTTTTATCAAATTTGTATATAATCCTTGTAAAAATTAGTTGTATTATAACACATCTTCTTTTATTTTTCAATAAAATTATTATTTAAGATTATAAATAAAAATCTACTCTTAGGTAGATTTTTTGTAATTATTCTTCCTCACAGGTGGCACCGGCTGCTTCATAGACCTGAATAATTGTATCTAGGTCTATTTTATCATTATCATTTAATAGTTGTTCAATAGAAGAGTCTACTGCTAGTAGCTCATCCATATTGATTTTAGTATAGTTGATGTCTGTTGTACTTGTTAGTAGATTTCCTTCTATGGTTACGTTGTAATTATAGTTTTCTATGTCATCAAAATTACTGTAAAGAGTTTCAACCTGATCTTTAAACTGATTTAGTACCTCTTGTGAATCACTCTTTACTTTTTCTGTTGTTTGTACTCTGTTTACATTTTCTCCTTCATAATATACTTCGTAACGTAAATCCATTTCTACTCCGTTCATGTTTGTTGTTCTTGTACACACCATTTGTTTTTCTGTTGGTTCTGTGTTTTCAACACCAGTTGTATATTTATTTTCATTTTGTTGTCCACACCCTGTTAGTAGTGCAATCGATGCAATACCCAGTATTATTAATTTCTTTTTCATATACTCTCCTCTCTAACTAGATTATGTCATGAAAATATTTTTTTTACAAGAAAAAAAGAAGAAAGTTTTCTTCTTTAAAATAGCGATAATTGATTAGAGTCTGGTAAATCCTTTAATACTCCCATTTCGACCATTTTATCGATTAGTGTCTTTGACACTTTTCCTCGTTTTTGAACATCTTCTATACTTAAGAATGGTTTCTTTTCACGCTCTGCTACTATCGCTTTGGCAACTGTGTCTCCTAGACCTTCAATGGCATTGAATGGAGGGTATATTTCGTTATCATTTTTTGCCACCCAGACTGTAGCATCACTCTTATATAAATCTACATTTAGAAATTTGATTCCTCTTGCTGTTGCTTCTAGCGCTACCTTTAGGCTTTCAGCTTGTCCATTTTCTTTATTGGTTGCCTCATATCCTTTTACTTGTATATCTTCTAGTCTTGCTTTAATCGCATTATATCCTTTGATCATAGCATCTAAATCTACATCCGTTGCTTTTGATGAATACCATGAAGAATAGAAATATACTGGCATATGTACTTTATACCATGCTATACGGAAGGCACTGATAACGTAGGCAGCGGCGTGTGCTTTAGGGAACATATATTTAATCTTGGCACATGAGTTAATAAACCAATCTGGAATATTGGCATCTTTCATTGTTTTCTCGTGTTGACGCCATGTTTCAGGGTCTTTTGATGCTCTTCCTTTACGAACAAACTCCATGATTTTGAATGCTTTGATTGGTTCTAGTCCGTAATACATTAAATTAACCATAATATCGTCACGACATCCAATAACATCTTTAAATGGGACGATATTATTAGCAATTAACTCCTGAGCGTTTCCTAACCAGACATCTGTACCATGAGATAATCCTGATAT
Organism: uncultured Bacilli bacterium; assembly: GCA_944359885.1. GTDB lineage: Bacteria > Bacillota_I > Bacilli_A > RF39 > UBA660 > Faecimonas. The sequence goes on from CALVTC010000010.1 coordinate 8,927, forward strand.
TTTAATTAATTCGGCAAATGTCTTTGGTTTGGTATCTTCTACTAATTTAATTGTAAATGGAGTACCAAACTCTGGAATACCTAATGTTCCAGTATTACACATGATTTGTTCTTTTGTTACACCTAAAGCTTCTGTCGATGTAAAGATACTCATTGTTTCTTTATCATCTAATGGTACTTTCATGATGTCTGTTCCTGATTGTAGTTGAATAAGTCGTAGTTGTGTTGGGTCAGAATGCCCTAAGATATCTAGCTTTAATACATCTTGGTCAATCGCATGATAATCAAAGTGGGTAGTATGCCATTCTGCTGTTGGATCGTCTGCTGGAAATTGATATGGAGTAAAATCATAGACATCCATGTAATCTGGAATTACGACAATTCCTCCTGGGTGTTGTCCCGTTGTTCTTTTTACTCCTGTACATCCCATGGCAAGGCGTTCTACTTCTGCTGTTCTCATATCACCCAATTCTTTTTCTTCACAATAACCTTTTACAAATCCAAAAGCTGTTTTTTCTGCTACTGTACCAATAGTTCCTGCACGAAAAACGTTATTTTCACCGAACAAAACCTTAGTATAGGCATGGGCGCTTGCTTGATTTAAATCCGAAAAGTTCAAATCAATATCTGGAACTTTATCAGCATTAAATCCAAGGAAGGTAGCAAATGGCATATCTTGTCCATCTTTAATCATAGGAATATGACAATTTGGACATTCTTTATCTGGTAAATCAAATCCTGATGAGTAAGTTGCTCCTAGTGCTTTTCCTTCTTCATCTTCAAAGATACTCATTTTACATTTACTACAACGATAATGGGCCGCTAGTGGATTTACTTCTGTTATTCCCATTAAAGTCGCAACGAAACTTGATCCCACTGATCCACGGGATCCAACTAAATATCCTTCATCATTTGAGTGTTTTACTAGTCGTTGCGCAATCAAGTAAATTGGATCAAATCCTCCACCGATTACTCCTCCTAGAGATTTATCTAATTTTTTATCTAGTTCTTCTTCGGATAATTCTTCTTCGCTTTCTTCTTTAATGTGATTTCTAACTAATGTTTTTACATTATCTACCCCTTTTAGAATCTCGTCATGCAGGGTTTTATGTACTTTTACTGCGAATTCTTCCTCAGTTAAATTTTCTTTTTCTAGTTGTTCTTTAATTGTTTTAAATACGATATCTCCATATAGTTCTGTTGAAATTCGTTCTTCAATAGAATATGGAAGTGGATCTCCATACCATTCTTTTGCTTTATCATAAACCAAGTCTGTTACTACCCTAGGACAATCTAGATAACTTTTTCCATCATCACTTTTTACTCTTGGAGAAAATGGAATTCCTCCGGTATCGATAATTACTTCTACAATTTCTACCATATCAGCGATTTTATTGGTATTTTCTATTACAATTTTTTTAGCTTGATTTTCTCCTAAAAATTTAAAATCTTCTAGCATCTCATCTGTTGTTCTAAAATGGTTAGATGGAATTTCTTTGATGTTATTTCTTGCTAGTGGATGACGTCCACCTCCTGGTACTTTTTGATTTACAATAATTTCTCTATAGATTTTGTCATCTCTTGTTAGATGGTGAACATCTCCTGTTGCGACAATGATTTTTCCAGCTTCTTCTGTTACCCGTACAATTTTTTCGATATGGGCGGCAAGTTCTACTTCTGTAGCAAAGTCACTTGTTTGAATTAGGTGATTATAACACTCTAATGGTTGTACTTCTACATAGTCATAGAATCTAATAATATTGGATAATTCATCATCACTTTTTGATTTTGCTAGAGTAAATACTTCACTTTCGTAACATCCGCTTCCTACTAGTAATCCTTCTCTATATTTTTCTATTTCGCTACGTAATATTCTTGGTGTTTTGTATAGATAAGTTGTATTGGCAAGGGATACTAATTTAAATAGATTTTTTAGTCCAGTTTTATTCTTTACTAGTAAATTTACGTGGTATGCTCTACCATATTTATGAATTTCATCTTTACTAACTAATGTATCTAATTGATCCATCGTCTCAATATTACGGTTGGATAATTTCTTTAACATTTTATGAAATACTAGAGCCGTACCCTCAGCATCATAGTCTCCTCGATGATGAGCGCTTTCATCCCATGGGACTTCATATCGTTTTACTAATGCAGATAGAGAGTGTCTTGCGTAAGTATTGTCCATAGTTCTAGATAATTCTAAAGTATCAATGACTGGGTTAGTAAATGTTCCTAGATTATATTTTTTATAAGCCATCTCTAAGAAAGATACATCGAACTTTGCATTGTGCGCTACCATTGGACAATCTCCAAACCATTCAATAAACCTTTTTACTGCATTTTCTTCATTATCCTTCCCTTCTAACATTTCATCTGTAATATTTGTTACATCAATAATTTTTTGAGGAAGTGATCGTCCTGGATTAATTAGTTCATCATATTTTTCTAATATTTCTCCATTTTTGATTTTAACTGCACCAATTTCAATAATGGAATCTGCTCCACCAGCATTAAATCCGGTTGTTTCAAAATCGAATACCACATAAGTTTGATCTAACATGACTTCTTTATTTGGCCTTACTACAATATTTACGGTATCATCAATCAGTGTTAATTCTGTACCATAGATAGCTTTGAATGGAGTTTCTCCTTCTTTTAATTTCTTATTATATCCTGTTACAAAGTTAAATACATGTGGAAAAGCTTGTACTCCATTATGATCCGTAATAGCAATCGCTTTATGTCCCCATTTGATTGCTTGTTTTAATAGAGCTTCATCATCTACTACACCATCCATTTGACTCATTTTAGTATGACAATGTAGTTCTACTCTTTTTTCTTCTGCTTTGTCTAAAATTTCTTCTTTTTCTTTTTCAATTTTTATAATATCTCTTGCATTTAATACTAATTCTTTTGCAAATTGATCTTCTTTTGTATATCCTCTGATCTTAAACCAAAGGCCTGTTTTTAATTCTTTACATAGTCTTTTATATTCGTCATTATCTCGGATGAATACCTTACAGTAAATACTATCTGTATAGTCTGTAATTTTTAAAGTTATAATTTTAAAGTCTGTTTTACTGGATTCAAAATAATCTGTACCGAAGACATATCCTTCTACTACTACGTTATTATCTTCTCCTAATAAAGTTTTGATTTTAATTGGTTCTTCTTTGATTCCTCTACCAATGATACTATTAGGATCTTTTGCTTCTCTATGATATTTTTTTTCTTTTTTTACTTCTTCCTTTGGTTCTTCTTTTTTCTTTTCTGGTATGTTTACTTTTACTACTAAATCTTTTTTTATTTCTTCTAAGATATGATCTTCATGGCGTAGTACTACTTCTATATTAAATTTATATCCTAAGTGTTTATATATTTCATTTATTTTATCAAGTACTTGTTCTAGACGTTCTTGTTCTACTTCGGAAGTTGCGATTAATACTAAAAAACCTTCTTCTACTTTTAGGGCATCAATATAGATTTCTAATACTTTTAGTTCATTTTTTACTTGTTCTAATACATAAGGATAATAACTTAGATAGGTATTCGTATCTATATTTTCAATATCCCAGATAAATGTTATTTCTTTGGCATTTTCATCTAAGGCAGTCTTTTTTTCTTCTAGGGACTTGATTGCTTCTAGTGGCAAGGCAGATGGTGATGAAAGAAATAACTCCCAACTATTATCCTTGCGGTGAATTTTTATTTTTGTTAATTTAACACTAGAAAAATATGGATATTTTTCTGAATCCATATTTATTTTCTTTAACAATATTTCCATTTTGTCGTTCATAGTAGGCCCCCTTACTTTTATTATATAATTTCTAATTCATGAATTTTTACAATATATTTTTGATTTCTAATACAGAAATCTATAAACTGTAAGATGTTTTTTTTCTTTAATTCTTTTTCATATGGGTATTTATCTATATCGAAAGCAATTTTATCACGCATCATAAAATTCATCATTTCTTCTTTATCAGCGCCTAGATACATAAGCCAGTAAGGATAGATTTGTCTTTTTAAATAATTTAGAGTTGCTTCTCCAGTTAGATAATGACTGCGACCAGTTAGTCTTGTTGGAAGTTCATTTAGTATAGCAAGTTCTAAGACTGCTTCTACAATTTCTTTATATTCTACTTTATAATCTGTTAGTTCTTTTTTTAATATTTGAAATACTAACTCTACTAAGAATTTTATTGTTGTATCCATGGTAACTTTTTTCCCAAGAATAATTGTATTCACCTTTGAATCTTTTGGTGATGTTGTATCTAATATATCTAATTGATCAGTTACAACCAAAATTTGATATGGTTTCATTTCTAATTTTACAATAGAAGATAAGATTTTACTTACTTCTTTTTTATTATCATCCCATATTTTTAATATTTGATTGCGATATTTTTCTGTACTTTTCTTTATTTTTTCATATTCTTTTGTTTCTAGCATGATGTTATATATCGTATCATCATTTGGGATAAAGTTTTTAGGGTCCTTTAACATAAGTAGTTTGTCCCTGTATGTGTTATTATACTCTTTTTTATAATTAATCCATAATTTTTGTTTTAGTTTATGAATTTTTTCATTTATTGAAGCTTGAAACAATAAGTTCCAGATTAATACATAATCATTTACTACAAACTTTAGATTCACAGCTATTCCTCCTACATCTTCTCTTTAATACTATATCATAAATTGTCATTATAAGGGAATAATTATTCCGAAAAAAAATACTCAACTTTTGAGTATTAAAAGAAATTCTGATAGATAAAATATCCTGCTATTGCGATTACTGCCAAGCAGATTATAATTAGAATAATTTTAATAGCAATAGGCATTTTCTTTTCTCTAAATTCATCATCCAGTTCAAAATCTTTGTCAGATAGGTCCATACTTCTTGTATAAAAATCAGTATCTGATTCATCCATTATACTGGTTTGTCTTGGTTCATCTTTTAGTTTATTTACTTTTTCTAATTGTTCTTTATCTAAAATTTCTTTTGATAAAGATAATTTTTCTTCTATTTCCTCTTCTTTTATTTCTTCTTTTTCTGGTTTATCTACTCTATCCATCATATTTGTTGCCATAAGATCACTTAATAGATCTACACTTGTTTTTTGATCTAGTTCTCCAGCGAGTGTTTTTGTTGTTATGGTATCAATTAAATCTCTTAACTCTTCTTCATCTGGACGTGTTCTTTCTACTTTTTCTTTGCGATACTTTTCTAACTCTTCTGGATTTAGACTTGCTAAAATATTGTAACTTGTATTTTTTAATTTTCTTTTTGCTTCTAACTCATCTTTTTTGGCACGATTCTTTTTTGCTTCTTCTATGACACTGTTAATATCATAAACTTTATTTTCGTGATCTTGGTACAAGTAATTAAAATCATCTAATTCTTTTTTTACTTTAGGTTCAGGAATCCAGTTGTTATATTCTTTCATCTGGTGATATCCTTCTCTTGTCTGGTAGTTCTTTTGAGCAGTACCTAAGTCGAAAGCATTAGCGTTCGCAACATCCGTAAAATTGGTATATTTGGTATTACGTCCAATATTTTCATATAGTTCTTGATTTTTACTGGATCTAGATGCTGTCTGTTGTTCGCGTTTGTAACGTTCCATTCTACTTCTCATACCGCTCACCTTCCTATATTTTAGTTTATCACACCTTAGAGGAAAACAAAAGTGGTAATTAACTCTTTACGTCAATTGTTTTTTTCTGTATAATGAAGATGAAGGAGAGATAAAAAAATGAAAGTAAAAGTAAATAGAGATAGTTGTATCGGTTGTGGTGCTTGTGCAGCAATTTGCGATGATGTTTTTGAAATAGATGACGAGGGCCTTTCTACTGTAAAAAAAGAAGAAGTAGAAGATGATCAAAAACAAGAAGTACAGGATGCTGCAGATAGTTGCCCAACTGGTGCAATCGAAGTTGAATAACCAAAAAAACAGTGGCTGATATGATATGCACCACTGTTTTTATATTACTTCCATTTCCTCTTCTGTCTTTATAATTTCTTCTTTTTCTTCTTTTGTTACTACTCCATCGTTAAATTTATAAATTTCGTCACATAAGAGTTCCATATCTTCTTTAATGTGCGTTGCGAGAATAATTAATTTATTCTTTTTCTTTTCTTCTAATAATAAATTTCTTATGTTTTTTGTACTTTCTTCATCCAATCCGTTAAATGGTTCATCTAATATTATAATTTTGGGATCTTCCATTAATACTTGTGCAATCCCTAGTTTTTGCTTCATTCCAAGGGAAAACTTATAATATAATTTATCTTTATCTTCTATTAATCCTACTTTTTTTAGAGTGAGTTCAATTTCTTCTGTTCCAACTTTTTTTTCAATGTTTGCTAGAAGCTCTAGGTTTTCTTCTCCTGTAAGTTCCGAAATAAAAGTAGGCCTTTCAATTAATGCTCTTGTACTAGGTGGAAACTTATTGTTTTTTATGATATTTTCTCCATCAAATAGTATTTCACCACTACTTGGTTCTAAAAATGCACAGATTAGTTTTAATAAGACGGTTTTGCCACTTCCATTATGACCAACAAAACCATAAATAGTTCCTTCACTCAATGTCATAGAAACATTTTTTAATACTTCTGTTTTTTTAAATTTTTTTGATACATTTTTAATTTCAATTATCATATGCTACACCTCTTTTTTGTCTGGTACCAATTATTCCAAGAATGCTTATAAAAGCAATACCTAGAATAATATATAACATAAAAAATATTATTTCTTGGCGAAAACTTTGATATGGTATTAAATGATAATAATACCATGGAAGAAAAGAAAATTTGTAAGTTGGATTTGGTCCAATTAAGAAAAATCCAGATAAGTATAAAATGTTTATTACTACCGTTTTGTTTTCCTTTATAATTACAAACAGTATTGTATTTAAAATCATATAAAGAATTGCTGATAGATAAAATTTTATTACGATAAATAGAGAATAAATATCAGTATTTATACCATAATCAAATACTGGTTTTATATCATAAGAGTCTAACATTACTAAATTGTTTAAACTTAGATAAATAATAAAATAAATTAGCAGGAGTAAACCATTTATTTGTAATGTAAGAGAAATTAGCTTTTTTATGAGATTTTTCTTATCTTTTAACCGAATAATATAAGTGTCATACTGATAAAAACTAATACAAGTATTTAAAGTAGTTAAAAAGAAAAATGCTAAAAACAAAATAGTAAACAAAGTATCTGTATGGCAATAAATAATACCAGAGAAAAGATTTCTTTGATTTTTATCAAAATTAAATGCTGCATATAGAGCTAATATTATTAAGAAAAGTTCTAATATTTTAAAGCGGGATGTTCTTGTAATAGAATCTATCAAGGGCTTATTTTTAAACCATTTCTTTTTCATTGGTTAAAATCACCTTTTCTTTTTTTCTATATAAGAATATATAAATTATAGTTAATAGAAGAAAAGTAAACGAACAAATAGATAGTAAATAAAGTAAAAAATTCAGACTAGAATCGCAGTAGAGTTTTAATGTGTAAAAATTCAGATAAGTTTGATCTATTTTATAATTAAAGCAAATATCTAGAAACATATATGGTATTATCTGTAAACCAACTAAGGATATTAAAAAAGTAATGTAGGAAAATAAAATTACTAATATTTTGTTTTTGATTCGATTTAAAAAGATAAGTGTGAAACAAGATGCTAATATTCCTTGAATATATAATAATAAAATTGTTTTTATAGCATATTGGAAAAAGTTATTATAACTCCAAATATCATAATATGCAGAATAAGTAATAATGGATGAAAAATTATTTTGACCTTTTGCTAAAATAAAACTAATTAATAAAAATATAAAAAATAGTAATGGGTATAAAAGAGAAATTTTAGCAATAGAAATAAATAGTTTTTTCTTAAAATCTTTATATGGCATTCTTATCAAATAATTTTTTATATTACCATTTTTAAATTTATTATGCCAAAAATCTATAATTATTAACATTAAAGATAATGGTACAGAAAAAATCAAGAAACCACTTTGATAAGAAAGCATTTCAAAATATACTCCTCTAACGTCTGACATGGTGTGCCCAATTATATTAGCGGAGTCTACTAAATAATTATTTACTACTCCAGTGATAGATATGATTAATAAAACGATTGCTATAATTGTTAAATATCTTTCCCTTATTATTCTTTTTACTCTTTTCATGTAATCTCATCCTTTACACTCTACTATAGTTATTGTATCATATATTTTATTTTCTTTTGCATTTTTTTCTATTATTTTTTATACTGATAGTAAAGAGGTGGTCTTGTGAAGTGTCCAAAGTGTGGTATGCCGTTGATGAAAGATAAAGTTCATAACTTTTGTCCTTATTGTGGTTATTTAGATGATGGGAAACAAATTAAGATGATAGTCGATCCAAAAGAGACAGATTTAGAGCTTCTTTTGGGTAATGATTTTCATAAAATTACAACGAATAGTACTTGGCTTAGTTGTTTGCTGCTAGGACCATTATATTTTTGTTTACGAGGGTTTTTATTTTTAGGTGTTTTCCTTATGCCAATCGAATGGCTATTCTGGGCCTTTATTATTAGCTTAGGAGATGTCTCTGTTTCTATTTTTTTATTTTTCTTTGCCTTTTGCTTCACAAGACTTATCTTTATGACTTTTAGCAATATGATTTGTATTTTCTTTTATGAAAGGAAAATAAAAAAAATCAAGAAACAATTTCCTGATTGTTATCGAGAAAAATTAGAAGAGATGGATTGTAGTGGGGATTTAGGTAATTTTATTTTAATTGTTATTATTGCCCTTATTATTATTGGCCTTTATCTATATTTATATACTTCTATTTCTTAGTAGCAAAGTAATATTTACTTTAAAGCATATACTTTTGCTATTTCTTTTGGGGTTAGTTTTCTATATTCACCAGATTGTAGATCTTTTAAATTAAAGAAAGCAACTTTTTCTCTTTTTAATTTTTCTACTTGAAATCCTACAGCATTAAACATTTTCTTTACTTGATGATTTTTTCCTTCATGAATGGTAATTTGAACCATAGAGGTATTTGTTTTTTCATTTATCTTTTTTAACTTTACTCTAGATGCAGATACTTTTGTTCCATCTATTTCTACTCCATCTTTTAATTGATTAATTTGTTCTCCTTTTATAATACCATTTAATTTTGCCATATATACTTTTTCTACTTTATTGCTGGGATGCATTAAAATATTAGCAAACTCCCCGTCATTGGTTAAAAGAATTAATCCTGTTGTGTCATAGTCTAGTCTTCCTACTGGATATATTCTTGCGTTTGTAGGAATTAAATCTATTACAGTCTTTCTGTGATGCTCATCTTTTGTTGAAGTAATAACGCCTCTTGGCTTATTCAATATATAATATTCTTTCTGTTCTTTTTCAATTGGTTTGTTATTTACTTCTATTTTATCTTTGCTAGATACTTTTGTTCCTAGTTCTGTTATTATTTTTCCATTTACTTTTACTTTTCCTGAAGTTATTAATTCTTCTGCTTTTCTTCTAGATGCAATTCCACTTTCAGCAATTACTTTTTGTAATCTTTCCATATTATCACCTGTTTCTTTCTTTTTGATGTATTTTTTATTATTGTATCATAACTTTTGATAAATCGAGAATTTTATTCTATGTATTTTCTTTTCTGATTTATTACACCAATTTGGTCATTTTACATACATTATCATAGAGGAGTTGAGTTATGATGTATTCTAATAATTATGGTATTCCTGCTACTTATGAGACTCATGTATATGAAGGAGTTCCTTATACAACACCTGGAGTTAGTCCAACGAATGTTACAAACGATGGAGAAAGATTCTTCTTAGCGCCTTTTCTTGTAGGCGGACTTGCTGGAACTGCTTTAGGATATGGTATTGCCAATAATAATCGTCCACCTTATCCAATGTATCCACCTATGATGATTCCTAGTCCATATCCAGTTTATACAACGAACTATTATTATTAATAGGCTAAGACTTATGTCTTAGTTTTATTTTATTGGTAAAAGAATTGTTACTTTTGTACCTCGTCCTACTTTTGACTGATAATGAATACTTCCGTGATGTTGTTCAATAATTTCTTTTGATAAAGCAACACCTAGACCTGTACCATGTTCTTTGGTTGTATAAAAGATTTTATAGATTTTTTCTAGATTTTCTTTGGAAATTCCTGTTCCCGTATCTTCGATTTTTATTTGAATTTCATCTTTTATTCTCTTTATTGTCGTAGTTATTTTTAGTGGTTTTTCTTCTTGTTTTGCTTCGATTGCATTTTTTATTAAATTGATTAAGACTTGTTTCATTCTATTATAATCTAGATTAGCGTATAATTCTTCTTCTTTAATAATAAAGCTACTCTCTACTTCTTTTTCTTTTAACAACGGAGCTAGTGTTTCTTCTATATCTTCTAATAACATAACTAAATCTACTTCATCTTTTTCAATTTGTAATTTACCATAATCTGAAAAATCATTAATAATTAATAGAGTACGATTAATTTCTTCTTTGATAATGGGAAGGTATCTTTCCAATTTCTTTTTATTCTTGATATCTAACATTTCTAAATATCCTTTGCATACAGCAATAGGATTTTTTATTTCGTGTGTTAATTTAAATAATGCTAGTTTTAGACCTTTTTCTTTTTCTAATTCTTTTACTGCCTTATTTTTTTCAATAATTTTATCTCCCTCACTTAATAACCATAAAATTGCACTCATCGTTAAAATAAATAGTAATAATACAAATAATAAATAAAGTAATGTAATTAATCTTGGAGTAGAAGATGTTCCTTTTAAGCATAAAAAGCAAGCGATTAAAAAAGATTTGATACTAATAAATCCATTTAATAACGTATGTTTCATTGACTCTTTTTTTAACATGTAGAAGTATATAATCAAATAAATACTATACTCTATCATGCCATAAATAATAGGAGTTCCTAGCACTAGATAATAGTAATAAATTGTTATACCCGATAGTATTATTACTAGCAGACTTCTTTTCTTCATAAAAGCAATTAAAAGTGGAAAGTTAATAAAGATTAGACTTGCCAGTGAATTTTTTTCGGTAGTATATCTAATAATTAAAAACATAGAAGAAAATATAGCTGTATCAAAAACTAAATTTTCTTCCTTGATATCATTTCTATAATTGATATAGATAGCGTAGACTAAGAAGGAAAATAAAAGAAAAATTAAATTTACAATTAAAGATTCAAAAATCGACATAATTATCACCAAATTTAGTTTATTCTTTTTTACTGTCGAATCTTGTCGATTTTTGTCTTCTTGTAAGCTAAAATAATGTTCACTATCTGTTTACATACTATTTTTTCACTTTGTTTCATAATGAATTTATGGTGGTTGCAATGTATGAAGTAAATATTTATGAACAGGTCGCTAGAAATATTAAAAAATACCGAAAAGAAGCTGGCCTAACCCAGGCTCAATTAGCAGAAGCAATTGGTGTTTCCCATGAATTTATTAGAAGAATTGAATCAAAGAAAGGGAAAAAGACATTTTCTTTTCAAACAATTTGGAATATTTCTAGAGCATTACATGTCAGCTTGGATAAGTTGACAGAAATTGATCCTGATGAATTTAAAAAAGAAATTTAATTACATCTTCGATATAGGAGATGTTTTTTTTGTTAAGAATTTTACTTTATCTTCTTCTACAAAATGATAGTTGGAATTTTCAATATATTCTGGGATTGGTTCTTCTACTTTTTGCCAAGATATCTTATCTTCTTTTGTTGTTAAAGAATAGTATTCCACTTCATTTTCATCTTTTGGTACTTGATACAAGAGATTTACCTTTTTATTTTCATTATCATACAATACTAATCTTTTAAAATTTAAAGACTTCGCATCTTGATTCATTGTCTGTTTAATAGTTAATAAGAACAAGTCATTCGTTTCTTTTATACCTAGTGTTGAAAAATTTGTAGTATCTATAAAGAAATGAAATAACCTATTTGTAGTGATATTACTTTTTTCTTCTATTAATTCGTCTCTTACTAAGTGAAGATATTTTAAATATAAATTTTGTTTTGTATAATTTATATCATACATAGCTTTTTCTAATAAATATTCTCCATCATCTTCTCGTGTATAGATTTTTAAACCTCGAAATGGTAATCCCTTTTTTACATTTAGAAAATCATCTGTTCCATCAATAGGATCTACTTCAATTGTGGTACCATCCATTAACTGAGTGATAGAGTAACAATGTGATAGTTCTCCATATGGCATGCTAATGTCATAATCCTCTTCTTTCGTAAGCAAACTATTTACGATATTACAATAAATATCACTAAAACTAGTACAAACTACTTTTATATCTTCTAAATTTTCTATATCCAATTTACGTTCATATATTTCTATTTGTAATGGTTGGTCATCTATTGCCCAGTACCAACGGCAATCATACTGAAAGACTTCACATAATTTTTTATAAATATATACTATTTTCCCTATCGTATCTAAATTTTGATAATTATTTTCTAATTTGCTTTTTAATATTTCTTTTAAATTCATATAACCATCCCCTTTTGGGGCTTATTATAACACAATGTTTATATTTTTACCAGAAAAAAGCACATATTACTATGCACTATTTCAATCCATCAATATATTTTTTTAGTTGTTTTGAGTCTGGTCCTAAGATAATTTTTAATTGATTATCAATTTCTACAATTCCTTTAGCACCAAGTTTTTGAATTCCTTCTTTGTTAGCTTTTGTAACATCTTTTAGTGTAACTTTAAAACGAGAAAGATTGGTTTCTGTTTCAATAATATTGTCTTTCCCACCAAGTAATTCTACTAATTTATTAAAATCTAAGTTAGCATCTTTTTTGGTTGCTTTTAAAATTGCAAGTAAGATAATTACTAAAACAACAATAATTATTATATATTGTATATTCATATTTATTCACCATAATTATTATACTATATATTTATAAAAAAGAAAACTAAAAAAACAGAATGATTCTCACTCTGTTTCTAGGGCCTCTATTTGAAATCTTGGTTCTTTTTTTTCTTGATTTTGTTCTTTTTTGCTGGTTAGTGTTACTACTCTATCTAGGAAGTTATTAGCTTCTTCATCTTGATAACCTGAGAAATATACTTCTTTTATTTGGTTATGGTTAAAGACACAGGTGATATCAGAGCGGAGAACTCCTTCAGGAAAAACACATCCGCAGTAATCATACATCTTGTTTGGATTTTCTGGTGTCTTCATGCAATATCCTATAATCATTACCTTCTTTGTACCACCATTTAAAAGTACAACACTACCTAATGGTAAAACTTTTTTATCCATTTTCTAACCTCTTTTCCTTTATTCTAGTTCTTCTTTTTGATTTGAAATCTCTGGCATACCTTCTTCTATCTTTAGATCTTTTGGAGCTTCATCTAATACTAACTTATTTACATTACCAGCTTTATAACTTTTATCTGGGCTAGTATCTTCTTGATAGTTTCCAAGATATGAGAATGAGTCTTCTCCTTCTGAATTTTCATCTTCGTATGTATTTTCTTTTTGTTTTTTATCTTTTATGTATTTTGCTCCAGCTACTGCAGCAGCTCCTGCGGCACCAACTCCTAAGACAATTGGAATAACATTTCCTCCATCATCTGTTGTTGTGGTTGTATTACTTGTTTCTGTTTCTTTATCAATACTAATTACATCTAAAGTCTCTCCACTATTATCTTTGATACCAGCATCACTATCTGGTGCAGATGGTGTCGTAGTTGCAGCATTCTCATTGTTACTTGGAGTAGATGGGGTAACACCGTTATTACTATTTTGGTTATTGTATGAAGTGTTATATCCACCATTATTAGTGTTCGTTTGTGAAGATGGTGGTGTTTCTTGGTTCGTATTTCCAGTTGTGTTATTTCCCTGTTGATTATTTGTATCTGGATCTGGTGTTGGTTTTACTGTTTCATCTTTATCAGCGTTTGTATTATCATCACCAGTATTATTATCATCTGTATTATTATTGTTCGTGTTGTTATTACCACTAGTATTGTTATTTTCTCCAGTATTATTTGACTCATTATTTCCAGTACTTGGTTCCTCACTTGGTGTAGGATCTTTACTTGGCGTTTGTGTTTGTGGTGGCTCTTGTTCGGTTGATGATTCTACTTTGTTCTGAGTTTGTTGCTCAGGAGTATTAGTTGTTGTATTGGATTCTGGTGTTTCTACTCTATAAGAGTAATTGTTTGTTGCTGGTTGTTGATGATTTGTAGTAGTCGTTGCTGTAGAGGGTGATGTATTCTGTTGAGGAGGATCTTGTTGTACTTGTTCTTCTTCTGGTGCCATTATATTTTGTACCATAGATATTAATGATACCATCGTTCCCTTCACCGCAGTACCTCCAGTTGATTTTACTAGGCCATCCATCCATTCTTTTGTTTTATCATCGTATGCTTCTCCGTTAACAGATGAGATAAATCCTTCTATTTCTTCTGCATTTGTATGGAATTCGATATCACTCTGCTTGTGACTTACGTACATTTCACTTAATTTATTTTCACCTTCTAGTCCAAGGATCTCATCAATTTTTGTTAGACCTGATAATACTTCTCCGCCTACACCAATATCAATATTCTCCCAGGTTTCTCCAATTTTTTTAACTTGAACCATGAATTCTCTATATGCTGTATTATTTTTAGATAACGCCGCCCAGTCACGATGTTTTGCAATGATACTATCTAGATAACCGTCATGTTTTTTACTTTCTTTTTTTAAATCATCATTTACTAAGTCCTGAATAATTAACCATTCATTATCTTTTTCCGAAGGAGCACATTCTTCTAATACTGTAGCAGATTGTTTTATTCTTTCATAATCAACATTACCAATGATTGCCATGTTTCTTCCTCCTAAACTTTTCCTAATTCAATATTTACTTGTTCTAGTTTTGGTTCTAATGCCGTAATTGATTCTTGCGTTGTTTCTGCATACTGGCGATAATCAGCAGCAGTACTATATCGATCATAATATACACCTTGATTTTCTGCCATTTTTGCTGCTTGTTCTAGAAAGTACTCTTTGGATGCTTTTAGTGCTTCTAGTTGTGCTTTTATTGCTGATTGTAACTTTAATAATTGTTCTCTTCTTTTTTCGGTTGCGGCAGTTTCTACTTCTTTTTCAAAGTTTACAAATTCTGTTAATTTTGATTCATAGGCAGTCATAATTTCTTGTGCTTTATTATACAGTGGACTTACTCCGTCAAATATTAAGGCTTGTTTCGATAAACCACCTAAGGTCATCTCTAACTCTAAAGCGTCAATTCTTGGTTCTAATAGATTTTTTAGTCTTGAGTTGGCATCCCGAACCATTCCGACAGCATTTTCTACATTAACAAGTTCTGATATTTCTGTTTTCCAAGTGATTTTCATAATCGGTTATCCTCCTTTTACTTCAATGCGTTGCAAAAGCAAAGACAATCTTTGACTTTGCAATACACTGAAGTAGTGTATTGTTTTTTATACGTCTTCTGCTTGCGTATTTTGCAATACTGCTCTTACGTTTGCAGATTGTTTCTTAAATGTTCTTATGAATTCTGGGAATTCTTCTGCAAATGGTGCCCATTTATTCATAAAATTAGTAGCAGATTGTCCTTCCCATACTTTAGGATTATTTACATTTTCCGTAATTAATTCATTCATGGTGTTTAAAGCTTTTGTTATTTGATCTGTTAATTGTTCTATTGTATTAATAGATGTTTCTATTTCAGAATAGACTAATTTATTTACGCTCATAGGTATCTCCTTTCTTATTCGAACGCTGCTTTACTTCTATTTGCAGCATCTTCAAAATCATCTGCTTTTGTGTTTACGATATTTTCAAATTCTACCATCATAGCATCGCCATCCATTAGATTTGGATATTTGCTGTCAAATAGAGCTTTGAACTCTTCGTAAGTACCAGTTTCTTCACTGGTCCATATCTCATGAATTCTTTCTGTTAGTGCTTTAATTTGTTCAACACCATCTTTAAATTGTTTTTCTTGAGTGGCAACATCACTTGCTAATACTCTCATATCCTCTAATGAGAATGATAATCCGTCTGCCATTCTTTCACCTCCTAAATATTAAGAATATTTCTACCCTTTTATATTCTTATAAGTCTATTATAGAGTGTTTTGACAATTTTAGTCAAGAAAGTTTCAGAAGTTTACTATTTTTCACGTTGAAATAAAAGTAAACTTGACTCAATTTCAAGTCTTTTATAAGCGTGTATATTAAATAAAAGTCAAAGACGAATCTTTGACTAATTTTTTTCTTGAGATATTCTTTCATTACGGATTTTTAGACCACCATTTAATATTCTAGATAATTCTTTTTGTTTATCTGTTACATATCCCATGTATAAAACCTTATCGATTTGATCATGATTAAATCCATTTATTTTATCACTTACTAATAGACCTTCTGGATATGGACATGCACCATATTCATACATTTTTCCTTTTGCGTCTATTTTCTTTCCATTTTCATAGACTTCTCCAATTGGATAAATACAGTAGTTTATGATCATCATAGGATGATTTCCTCCTTTTACTGTTACTACTGTACCGATGGGTAAAAATCTTTCTTCTTTTTGTTCTGGCATTTTTTACCTCCTATTCTTGTTCATTGTTCTTTGGGCCAATAATATCACTATCTTCATTCATCTTTACATCAACAGTATCATCCAATATTAATTTATTTACAGTACCAGCTTGATATTTTTCGTTCTGATAGATTGGTTCTTCTGGTATATGAGGAGCAAAATTATCTTGCTCTTGTTTTTCCTCTTCATCCTCATAGTATTCTTGTTCTTTACTTCTATCAGATTTCTTCTTAATATAATAAGCTCCTCCTGCGATAGCGGCACCAGCTGCTCCTACTCCTAAAATTGTAGGGATTGCGCTTCCACCGTCATTAGATGAAGTAGTTGTATTAGTTGGGGGTTTATCAATACTAATTATATCTAGGGTTTCTCCACTATTATCTTTGATTTCCAAATCATTTTCTGGCATTGATGGTGATGGAGAATCTTGTGGTACTTTTATATTAGAAATTGTTGAATTTGTTGTATTATTTGGTACATAGTATCCTGAATTTGTATTGCCTGAATTATTTGTATTTGATATAGGTGGATTATTTGTATTACCGTTACTATTACCATTATTTGTATTTCCAGGGTTATTGATTATATTGTCATTATTTGTATTTCCAGGGTTATTGATTATATTGTCATTATTTATATTGCCTGGGTTACCTTCTCCAGTATTACTTTCTCCTTGTTGTGGAGTTTCTATATTACCAGGGTTATCTGGTGCTGGTTGTGGTGTAGTTGGATTCGTATCGGAAGGTGGAGTTATAGATGGATTTTCTCCTTCTATATCCACAGTTGGTTGTGAAGGTTGATCTTGTGTTGCAGATGGTGCTTGTGGTATTTCTTCTGGTACTATGTTATTTACTGTTGTTTCTACCTTTCCTTGAATATTTGGTGTTATAGTAGTTTGATTATTATTAGAATTACCTGGTGAGGTAATAGTTTCTGATTGTTCTTGCTGTGGTGGTTGTATATGTTCCTCTGTTTGAGAATTACTTTTTAAAGTATTGATTGCTGTTTGCATTTCTTCTGTTTTTTCTGGATCTAAAATAACTTCTGGATTAGAATCTCTTATTTCCGTTATATCATCTCCAAGTAATTCATAGGCATAATTATTTATATTATTCTGTCTATAGATTTTGGATGCTTCTTCTTGTTGAATTTGCCAAGTACCACCTGCTAGTCCTGCCGTTACACCTACTACTGGATTGTTTAGAATTTCTTTTCCTTTTTCTAGGCCAGTAGTTGCTACATTTTTTAAATTATTTAAAGTTTGATTAGATCCCGGGGTTAAACGTTCTGGTTCTAATTGAGATACTAGCTGCTGAGTTGATTTTTTTCTGAGACTTTTTTCGTAATTTGATATTTGTGCTAAAAAATCATGTCCTACTCCGCCATCTTGAGTACCATATAATTTTGTAATTATTTTTTTACCTTCTGTTGCGGTTATTTTACCATCTTTTATTGCCGTAATAACTTCGTCTCCCGATTTAAATACATTGGTTCCTGTATCTAATACTTGATTCGTTTGACTTACTTTTAATTGAGGTTGAGAAGTAGTTGTCGTTGTGGTATTAGAGATATTTGTTGATTTTAATACATCATCACTTTTATCTAAAATCTCATCTCCTGTGTTCTTTAAATTTATATGGTCTTTTATTGTTTTTATTGGATGTTTTACTATTTCTTTTACTTTTTCAAAATTTCCTACTGCAAAGTTTTTTACACTCGTTAGCTTGGAGGTTACTTTATTTATGATACCATTGGATTGAAGAGATCGATTTACTAAATATTCGTCTCTTACTGTACTAAATTGTTTTAATTGGTCCATTGCTTTTTTATCTATTGTGCTTCCTTGTGTGGTTTTTAATGTCTTTACTCCCTCTTCTAGGAAGTCATCGCTAGTACTTTTTAAATTTATGTGATCTTTTATTGTTTTTATTGGGTGTTTAAATATTTCCTTTGCTTTTTCTAAATTTCCTACCGCAAAGTTTTTTACACCTGTCAATTTAGAACCTACTTTATCAATAATACTATTTGATGTTGCGATATTATTTACTACTGGATCATCTACTGTTGTAAGAAGATTTAATTTATCGTCAGCATTTGTTAATAATTTTACTCCATCATCGGCATAACTTACTCCATTTTTGAATACTTTTGTAGATAATTTGTTCATGAACTTAGAATTTGCTACTTTATCTATTACTTTTCCTCCTAGGTAAGCAGTTCCTGCTTGATACAAGGCCTCGCCTGCTCCATGTGCTGAAGCACTTTGAAATGTTTCTCCTGCTTGTAAGTGTATTTCGGTACCTTCTCCTAAACCACTTATTCCAGATACGGCAGCAGTTGATGCGGTCGCTGAAAGATTACTTAGGAATGGTAATTGAGTTGCACCGAGTCCAACTACAATGTATCCTACAATTTCTCCGCCGACTTTGATATAGCTTGCGGTCGTACTATCATGTTTAAAAATACTATTTTGGTTAATTCCTTGAAGGAACCCTGTTTCGTATTGTTCATAAAAAAAGTCTCCTACATGATCCTTTTCTATAAAAGCAGCTACATCATTTTGAAAGTCATTCGCTCCCACTAGACCTGCTCCCCATCCTAGGAGAGTTGCACCTCCGTCAATAATAGATTCTCCTGTTGCAAATATTCCTTCTACTGCTTTTGCACTAATCATACCCGCAGTTCCCCAGAATTTATCCCAGTCACTAGCGTTATTGTAGGCATCAATTTCTTCTTGTTTACTAGTCACTAGTTCAATTAATTCATCAATAGCACTTAGACTATCCGTTACTAGTGAGGAAAAAACATCTGATGATAGTGTTCCTACATACGTGGTAAACCCTTTGGCACTCATTATTTTGTTTACCCCAGCAGCTAATGCTTCTTCTGTTCCAGATAGACGTGTTTTGGCAAAGTTTAATTCATCTATGCCATCAAACACACCAACTTCATCCATCATTACTTGCATTTTTATTCCTCCTATTGACTAGTTTCTTTTTCCTTTGCTTTAGCTACTGCTTGATTAAATTCATCCTGAGCAATATTGTTTAGTTGTACTTGCAAACGATTGTATGCATCGATTGCTGATGCTCGAATACTATCTGTAATTTCTGTTATAGATTGTTTTACCCCTAAGATAGCGTCTCCATAACTTTCTATTGTTGGTTGTAATGTTGCTCCGTCTATTTGGAGAACTTGTGCATCTAAATTGCTAGCGGCACTATTTACGACTTCTCCTGCTCTGGTAAAATCTTCTGCTGCCTCATCAATTTCATCACATCCCGCATTTACTGTTGTAATATCGATATAGTTAGCAGCGGACTCTGCAGTTACGCGAATTCCGTAAGTGGCATTGGTTAGTGTAATTGCTTCTGTCATCTTCTCACCTCTTTTTAATATACAGTGCATAGTAAATAGAGAAAGACTCTCTACTTACTATACATTGCATAGTGCAATGTATTATTTTTAGTTTTCTTGATCATATCTTAGTGCTTGTTCTACAGCTAATCTTAAATTGGCAGCAGATAATTTCATATCTTCCATAGCAGCTGGTACGTCAGCACTATAATATGTTTGCCAATTTTCTCTTACTACTTCTGACCAGCTTGTTTGAATTCCTTCTGGAATGTTTCTTTTAATAGCAGCATCTAAGACTTGCATATCATTTTCAATTTGTGAAACGATGCTATCAATTTGCGCGGCATCATCTGTTGCGGCACCTGGATTGATTGTAATATTCATATGTTACCCTCCTTTATATTAATGCATTCCTGCTTTTGTACTTGATATTAAATCTCCAAATTTTGTAGTTTGAAGTCCCATATATTCTGCAGCTTCATCAATGGTATTTGCTAAACCATTAAGAATGCTTTCTTTTGCTTGGAATTTTGTTAGTAATTCCACTGCTAGGTCTCCTTGAATATCTCCACTTGTAATTTCATTAATTAAATTTGTTAATCTAGCTAAATTTTCCTTATAAGACTCTCCAGCTGTTTCTAATGCTTTTCTTAAATCATTTAGTGCAGCTTCATCTACATGAATCATTGCCATATTTTCACCTCCTAATGTAAGAATATCCTTACCCTTTATATTCTTATAAATTTATCATATCAATCTGGTAACGTTATCGTCAAGATTGTTTACAAATTTTAACATCTTTTACTATTTTTTGACATATTATTTTATGGGTATATATAAACACCATTTATTATTTTTGGAATACCTTATATTAGATAAAGATTAAGAGGTGGTTACATGAGAAATAATAATTGTATTCTGAATCTACTTAAAGTAATTGATTTACTTCAAAAGAATTCTACTACTGGTTGCTCTTTAGAACTTGGTTGTGATAGGCCATATCTTGGGCCTAGTAGTACAATGATTTGTTATAATACTCGTCCTATTTCTCTATACAAAAAAGATGGTAGTCTTTTCCAAGTTGCGAATTATAGTGTGTTTCGTGTAGAAAAAGTCGAAAATGATTGTGTTGTTTTACAAGCTTTATCTGGTACAAGCCCTAATTTTGTCGCAACTGGAGAGATGGTTACTATTTCTGCTAATTGTTTTTGTGTTATTCGATGTTTTCCTGATACTTCTATCACCTGTTTATAGAAAGGAGGAGATGATATGAGTTGTGGAGATGTAAAAAAAGATTGTGGTTGTCTTGCGGATATTTTGAAAAAAATATTATTGCTTCAAAGACAGGACTACGATAATGAAAGTTATAATGGATGTGATAAACCTTACTTAGGACCTATCTGTAATACTATTTGTTATAATACTCGTCCTATCATGTTATATAATTGTTGTACTGGTACTCCTTGGACTTTCTCTTATACTGTAGGTAATCAAACTTCTACTTCTGATGTATTCCGTATTGAAGCTATTGATGATTGTTGCTGCACATGTCGTATTCTATATTTAGACACTACTACTAATCGATATCTTGGTACTTCAGAATTTTTCACTATTAACTTAGATTGTGTTGGTGCTCTTCGCTGTCTTCCAGATACATTTATTGATTTATGTTAATGATAAATAAAAAGTCAGATTGCTGACTTTTTATTTTACTTACGACTAATTTGTATTATATCTTTTAGTGGTATTGTTATATTATCAATCGTTAATACATTCTCTTTCGTTCGTGCTACTAAACTTGTATGATAAGTATTTGTTCTCGTTATAATCTCTACTGGTATATTATAGGAATATCCTAGACTATGAAAGATATTATCTAACTCTTCTTCAATAGAATTTGGTAAATTTTGTCTTACATCTTCTTTCATATAATATACTTTCTTATTATTATCTATTGGTTTTGTATTTAAGTTTTTGTATAGCTCTGGTAATTTTTTCATGAAATATCTCTCCTTCGTGATATTTTATGTTTTTTAGATATAAAAATTGCTTATTTTTGGTATAATATTAGCGAGGAGATAATTATGACCATAAAAAAATTAAACAAGAAGATTTTAATTCCTATTTGTATTATGGCAGTTATTAGTATTATTACCATCTATAGTGCTCTTACTTATACTTCGAGTGAATTAGGTAATTTAGCATTAAAACAAGGCTTGTGGTATCTGATTGGAGCAATACTTGTTTTCTTTTTGCTTCGTATGAAAAACGAGTATTTATATCGACATACTATATTTCTTTATATTCTGGGAAATATTTTATTGCTGGGACTTTTGTTATTCGCAGAACCAGTTAATAATAGTAAGTGTTGGTTTACTATACCTGGAATTGGTAGTATTCAACCAAGTGAGTTTATGAAAATATTTCTTATGTTGATGTTAGCTACTATGATACATAATTTCCGAAGTGATTATAAAAATCCCACTTTGATGCAGGAATTTATTTTTATTTTAAAAACATTTGTCATTGTATTGATTCCATCTGTTCTTACCTTTTTACAACCAGATACTGGAGCTGTCATTATTTATTTTATTATTTATTTCTGTATGATGTTTGTATCAGGTATTCGGATACGATGGTTCTTAGTTGCGTTTGGTATTGTTGCTTTAGCTGTTTTTGGTATCTTCTTTTTGTTCTTCTTTCAGCAAAACTTATTTATTGATTTATTTGGTACAGATTTATTTTATCGATTTGAACGTATTTTTAATTGGCAAAGTGGTACAGGATTGCAGCTAGAGAATGCTTTAGCAGCGATTGGGTCTGCAGGATTTTTCGGACATGGTTTTAATCAAACTCCAATTTATTTTCCTGAATCTTCTACCGATTTTATTTTTGCAGTGTATGCTTCTAATTTTGGACTTTTTGGTGTCATTCTTCTTTTAGGAGTTATTATTTATTTTGATGTTCAAATTGTGTTACTGGCAAAAAGAAAGTTATTAGATACTGATAAATATATTTTGGCGGGTATTCTTGGTATGCTTTTATTTCAACAAATACAAAATATTGGTATGACTGTAGGATTACTTCCTATTACTGGTATTACTTTACCTTTTATTTCTTACGGAGGATCTAGTTTACTTTCCTATATGATATTGGTTGGTATTATTTTAAATATTTCTATGGAAAAGTCTAAAAATTATAAATATAAATAAAAACGTAAGAAATGTCTCTTACGTTTTTAACTTGCTCTTATTTGTTCAACATAGCTTCTTATTTTAGCAGGCCAAGCAGAGCTAGCGGCATATTTAGGAGCTATTTTTTCTATCGTATTTAATCCTTTTGAATAGTAATTCTTTTGTAGGTTATTAATAAAACCAATAATTCCATCATCTAAAGTGGCAAAAGCTTTGTATGATCCACCATTGCATCCAGGAGATCCTTTTTGTCCACCAACGTTGTTACAGCTTCTAACTAAGTTTGAGCAATTATAACTACATCCTGTTTCGTGTAACATAATCGCAACCGCAACATAAGGATCTACCCCTTTTTCGATACATTGACTAGCAATTAAATAACCTTTTCCAGCAATATATCCATTTCCTAAATTACGATTTAGTTTTTCTGCTAATTCATCGATTGTCATTCCTTCATAAACTTCAATTCTGGGTGGAATGATAACTGATGCTGGTGCGATTTCCATTTTAATTGGAATTACTTCTACTTGTTTTTTACTTTCTTCTGTATTTATAATTTGATTGGCAGATGTTGCCATATTTTTTAATTGAATTGTTGTATTCTTGGTTTCTATTTTTTCTTCTTTTAATGTTACTTCGTCTTGTTCTATTACAAAGGCAATAGAAATCATAATTATTCCAAGAGTTGCTAGAACTGAGCTGATTAATTTACCTCTTTTCAAATTCGTCACCTCATTGTTTTTTGTAACAATTTCATTGTAACTTATTTCACATAAGTTGTCAATTTTCTACCTATTTTATCTTAAATGTTTTATGATTAATTTATGATAATGTCTTAAGTGTTAACTTGCGAAAATGTCCCAACGCTAATATTATATGTCACCGAGG
>CALVTC010000011.1 GCA_944359885.1 uncultured Bacilli bacterium
GAAAACTACGGTAGCGACTATCGGATGTTAAGCAATCACGAAGTAGGGATACCTAGTCTGAGAAGCAGGAAACTTGGAAGGTGACGACCAAGGCGAATTAAGTTTACTTAATTCTTTTGTTCTAACCAAATTTATCAAAAACTCGTCTATATAATGAATCGATTCAAAGAAAGGAATATTATTCATGCCAAAAATAGAACTAGATATTAAACTACTAATACAAGAATATAGCAATTATCTATTTAAAATAGTAAATAACATAGCAGCATCTTCTTTATCTTATCAAGATAAGGAAGAAATTATTTCTTCTTCTTTTTATTTATTATGGAAAAATCAAGAATCTATTAAAACAAATCCTAAATCTTATTTAGTGTCTATAACAAAAAATCTTGTTTACGACTATCTTAGAAAGAAAAAGATAACCTATGTGTATGACGATAGAGTTCATTTTGTTTCTCTAGAGTATGACAATTTACTTATTATGGAAGAAAAGATAAAATGTTTAACAGAAGAAGAAAAAGATATTTTCACTTTATTTTATGTAGAAGGGTACAAAGTAAGAGAAATCGCTGATATTAAAAATAAGAATAAAACTACTATTAAAGTAATGCTATATCGTATTAGAAAAAAGTTAAAGGAGGAAAACTAGTCATGAATATTGATAATATTATCCAAAAAACAAATCAAAAAATAGGGTATACCTTATACGAGAGGGAGAGAATAATGAAAAAACAAAAGCTGAAAAAATTTATATTTATTTTTGGAATTACTGCATGCTTCTTCGGAGCAACACTAACGGTAGATGCGCTTACAAATCATGCCATCAGCAATCAAATCAAGACAACGATAAAATATATCTGCAATGGGAAAGAGTATCAGTATGATGCCAATTGCCAAAAACAAAAAGATGGCACATATATTTGTCATATACCAAAAGAAAACTGAGAATCTCTCAGTTTTTAATTTAAAAATTTAATAACAATTACACCATCAATTTCTTGAACACTTCCTTTATCAGGATAACACTTCATATCTTTATATTCTTCACTTTCTAATATTTTTTGATAAGTGTCTAGATTAACAAAAGAAATTGGAAAACCTAAATACTGTTCCATAAAGCGACTCCACCCATTTTTAATATTGGTATATTCACTCCAAAATAAGGGATAAGTAGAAACATATCCATATGTAAGTTTAGAAATTTGCCCGAGTTCTGTTTTATTATTCATATTATAATATATATTTTTACCAATATCTCCAGCTATCATAATTTCTTTTTGATATCCCATCTGCTGAACTTCCTCTTTGATATCACTCGCAATAGAATAAGTTTTTTGATAGGTCATTTCTAACGTTTGATAAGTAGCTTGATCTTGAATAATATATCCTCGCATCATAAATAATAAACAGCAAATAGAAAGAATTGAAAGCACTTTTTCATGGGAAATAAAATAACAAAGTAAGAAAAATAGCAACAAATATCCACAACACTGCAATATTTGCATCTTAGTACCAGGAAGAATAACCATAATAACATTAATGCAAACAGGAATCAGTGCAAAAAATACTAGCATAAGTAAAATATTTTTCCATGATATTTTTCTCTTAATACAAAATACCATACTAGAAATAACTAATAAAAGTAAAAATAAAAAATTAAATAACGGAAGAAAAACATTAGAATTATTAACAATAGTATCTGTAAAATAGAACTGATAAAACTCTTTATAAGCAGAAAGAATGTTGCTTGGAAGGTGAAGAAGAAATTGAAGCGATGCATTATTAGCATTTTTATAACTACTGATATTAACATCGAAAATAACCAAGGATAGTTTCATAAAAATAAAATATAAAAGACTGCTAAGTATAATCACTCCAAGCGAGATCAAAAACTTTTTCCAAGAAAATGTATTTTTACTAAGTTGTATGATACCAATGAGAAATAATAAGGTGAGAATAACACTAAGATAAGCTTGATATATACTAAGAGAAAAAACAATCAAACCAATTGGTACAACATATCGCAAAAACAAATGATTGCTAGATATCATAAGATAAATCGCCAAAACCCCACAAAAGAATGCTAAAAAGTATGAAAAACTGCAATAATGAAATAAGAGAGTACAAGAGATAACAGGAAAAAATACACACAATGTACTACAAAGAAGTTGATATCCTATTTTTTTTATATGGAGCAGTTCAAAAATAAGAATCATACTCGCAGTAAGTAAAAAAATTCCTAAGATAACTTCTAAATGTTTAACAACTAAGAATCCTTTTAAAAGTCCAGTAAAATAAAGACCAAATCTTCCTAGAGAAATCTCCCAGCTATATCCAGAATAATAACCAGTATTAAGTAAGACATCTCCTGTTAGTAATTCTTTCGTAAATAGCGGCAAATGAAAAATGACTCCAATTAGAATAGTAAAAATAATAACTACTTTGTATTTTAAAATAAAATCCCATATTTTTTTCATAAAATCACCAACTAAATTTTATCATAGATTATAAAAATATGATATGATAATGAAAAGGAGTATAACATGAACTTGGAGAAAATGTTTGATACTTATGAGTTAGAGACAAAAAAACTAATAGAGTTAGGCTTTAAAAAAATAAAAGATAGCTACCAAAAAACATACTCATTATCAAAAGGCAATTTTGAAGTAACTTTTATGATAACTAAAAAATCTATAAAAATAAAAGTAGTAGATACAGAAACAAAAGAAGACTATCTTCCATTTTATGTTGAAGACAATAATCAAGAATTTGTAAATAAAATAAAAAATGAAGTAGCTATCAAATGGCAAGAAATACTAACACACGCTTTTCGAAAAATAGATACGAAAAGTAAAGTAATAACTTATATGAAAGAAAAATATCACCTAAGTCCAAATTACTCATGGAAAGATGATAATACAACTTGTACATTTAAAACCCAAATATGTAATAAATGGTTTGCAATTATAATGGAAATTCCTTATAAAAAACTAGGAATAGAAAAAAATGGAAAAATTTTTATTATAAATCTAAAAAATAAAGAAGAAAAAGTAAAAGACATAATCGATAACAAAAACATTTTTAAGGCGTATCACATGAATAAAAAATATTGGTATACGGTAACATTAACAAAAAACATAAATCTGAAAAAACTATACTTATTAATAGATGAAAGTTATAATTTGGTAGAAAACAAAAAGAAATCATAGGTACCTGATATGACTTCTTTTTGTTTGCCTTTATATAATATGATAGGAGGTGATAAAATGTTAAAAGGAATTGATATATCAAGGTATCAAGCAGGGATTAAGATAGATAGTCTAGACGTTGATTTTGTAATTGCCAAAGCAACAGAAGGAGTAGGATATCAAGATCCTAATTATGTAGAATATATGCAAGAAGCAATAAATGCAAATAAAAAGATAGGTCTTTACCACTATGCTAGACCAGACTTAGGAAACACACCAGAAAAAGAAGCAAACTGGTTTTTAGAAAAAGCAAAAAACTATATCAAAAAAGCAATATTAGTCTTAGACTGGGAAATACCTGGGAGTATTGAAAATACTACCTGGGCATATGAGTTCTTAAAGACGGTTTATGAAAAAACTGGGGTAAGACCAATTATTTATATGAGCGAATATCCCGCCAACACTTATGACTGGACAAGAGTCGTAAATGGTAATTTTGGTCTTTGGATAGCAAGCTATGGAGCAAACACTGGTGCTCCAGGTACACCACCAACAAATAAATATTGGCCTTTCTATATTTTATGGCAATATACATCGAAGGGATACATTAATGGTTATACCAAAAATTTAGACCTAGATTATTTCTATGGAACAAAATCTGCCTGGGATAAATATGCAAATCCTAATGACGAATCGAGCGAGGCACCAGAAGAAACTCCAACACCAGAACAAGAAAAATATAAAGTAGGAGATGTCGTAACTTTTAATTATTTATATAAAAATAGTTATGCAGAAGAAAAAGTAACATCACTTATTCATAGTGGAACTATTACCAGAGTAATTGAAAATAGACCAGCACCATATTTAATTAATCGTGGTACAGGATGGCTTTCTAATGACTTAATTTTAACATCAGACAATAACAACTTAACAATAGGAGATAAAGTAAAAACAATAAAACAAGGGAATGCTGCATCAGACGGAACTAGTAACAAAGCAAAAAAAGGACTTACTGGGACAATCACCAGAATCATACCGCAAGCGAAATACCCATATTTAATCTCCACAACATCTCCACTAGGATGGTATCAAAAAGACGCATTAGAAAAAATAGAATCATGATATAATAAATATGAGGTGATACCATGATTCTAATGGTAAGTGGCAGAACAGATATTGTAGCTTTCTATACTCCATGGTTTTTAAACAGATTAAAAGAAGGTTACGTAGATGTAAGAAATCCATTCAATCCTAAGCTAGTAAGTAGAATTAATATGCAAGATGTGGATGCTATCATGTTTTGTACAAAGAATCCTACACCCATTATTCCTTATTTAGAAAAAATAAAAAAACCAAAACTTTTTCATATTACCCTAACACCATATTTAAAAGATATTGAACCTAATCTGCCACCAAAAAAAGACTTACTAGATAAGATAAAACAAGTATCAAAAATCGTAGGAAAAGACTATACCTATGTACGATACGATCCAATATTTATAAATGAAAAATACACCTTAGAATATCATATAAAAATGTTTGAAAGACTATGCAGCAACTTAGATGGATATATCAATCACATTATCATCTCCTTCCTAGATGACTATAAAAATGTAAGAAATAATATTAAAGTAATAAATCCTAAAATATTGACCAAGGGGGACTATAAAACAATAGGAGAAAACTTTGCAAGAATTGCCAAAAGTCATAATATGACAGTGCAAACTTGTTTTGAAGATGAAGATTTGGTAGAATATGGCTTCATTAAGGCAGATTGTTTAGGAATAGGCTTAGCACATAAGTTAACCGGGAAATCAAAATTTAAAAAATGGAAAGCAAGATCAGGCGGAAAATGTAATTGTGTAGAAATGGTAGATATTGGTGCTTATAATACCTGCAGTCATTTTTGCAAATATTGTTATGCCAACTATGATGAGAAAAAAGTAACAAAAAACAAAAGACAACATAATGTAAATTCTTCTCTTTTAATTGGAAATTTAGAAAAAGATGATATAATAAAACAAAGGAGTTAAAAGTAGGTGATGTAATGCAAGAAGATAAAATAAAAAAAGCAGTAGAGAATGCCATAGGAAACAATAAAATAGAAGGATACACCGTGACAACAGAAGAAAAAAATTTAATATTAGAGATTCTATCAAAATATCAAGAAAATGCTAGAAACGTTACTATTGACTATTTATTAGAAAATTCACAATTAATGTCTGAAACAAAAGGAGAAAATAAAAATGTTAAGCAAAAATAACAATCAAACTTCTAAAACACAATCTATATATTGCTATCCAGGATCGGATGTATTAATCAATAACTTAGATTTAACAAATCAAGAGGAATTAGATGTAGCAGAAAGAAGAATTACAACATTGATACTAGCAACTATGGAATTAAAAGACATACCATCTCCAAACAAACTATTCACGATTGATTATTATTTAGGAATACATAAAGAACTTTTTGAATATATCTACCCATTTGCTGGACAAACAAGAAATAAAAGTATTGCTAAAGGTAGAACTTTTTTCTGTACTCCAGAAAATATTTATTACAACTTAAAAAACACACTATACATCATGGGAAAAGATATGACAAAATTAAAAACAAGAGATGATATTACAACTTTTCTAGCGGATGGTTATGGAGAATTAAATATAATTCATCCTTTCCGTGAGGGAAATGGAAGAGTTGCTAGAGAATTTTTAAGAGAATGCGTAGAATGTATGAATAAATACCTAGGTTTTAATTATGAACTAGACTTCTCCGGAGTAACAGAATACAGTAGTAAAAGATTTATGCACGCCTCTCAAGTAAGTGCCTTAACAGCAGACAATCAAGAATTAAAAGAATTTTTTAGTGATATATTAAAGGAAAAGCAACAAACAAAAACAAACGAGAGCAAAAAAGGAAGATAAATACTTCCTTTTTTCTAAATTATGGTGTAAAATAAATTGTGTCAAACGAATATTGCCCTATAGCCAAGCGGTAAGGCAGTGCGCTCTGACCGCACGATGCGTTAGTTCGAATCTAACTAGGGCAACCAAATAAAAATAACCCTTGATTTTTCAAGGGTTTTTATGTGTAATAAAGATTCTACCTCTTATTTACCTCTTATTTTAAGGCTATTTAAAAGTTTAACTGTTTCTTTTTTCTTAGTTGGAAACATATGATAATAAGTCTTTTCAACCATCTGAATAGTGTCGCCTATGCGTTCGGCCACATCTCTACTATCACATCCTAAATTAATCAATAAACTTACGTGAGAGTGACGAAAACCGTGTGGTGTAATTTTTTTTACATCAGCTAATTCGATATATTTATACAAATATCTTTTTATTGTTGTTGGTGAAACGTGTGTAATGTTTCCAAAAATAAACATTTCTTTATTAAAATTATAAATTCTCTTTTCTTCTTCATAATACTTTTTCATTAGAGATAATAAAGCGTCATCTAAATCTACATATCTAACAGAATTGCTGGTTTTAGGGGTTGTTATTTTATACGAGCAATCTAACACTTTATTGGTAAAAGTTTTATTGATTCGAATTTGCTTTCTGTCAAAGTTTATATCATCCCAAGTTAACGCAATCATTTCTCCTAATCGTAGACCAGTGTAATATAAAAAGTTAAAAATAAGATAATAAAATTTATTATCGACTGCGGAAATAAATTTAGAAAATTCTTCAAAAGTCCAAAAATTAATTTCAGCATTAGTTTTATCAACAACATTTTCAACTTTATAGAATTGTATTTTACTAACTATTTTTATATCGTATTCATAATTATCTCTAGCATAAATCAATATTTCTTTTAAAGTTCTTATGAGTGTGTTTTTATGACCAGTGGTAATATTAAGACTAAATATTTTATCCTTCCACTGGTTGATTGTATTCATTTTTATAGAATGTAATCTGTATTTTTTAAAGTAGGGTAAAATATGATACTCGCATCTTTTTACTACACTATAAAAAGTAGTTGATTTAACCTGTGATTGTTTAAAAAGCAACCATTCTCTATATACGTCAATAAATAATATATTGCTATTTATTTCATCTGTTGTTTTTATTTTTGATAAAAACTCTATTTCTGCATCTTTTGCTTCTAGTTTAGTTTTGTATAGCTTACTTTCTTTTTGTTTTCTGTTTCCATACAAATCCTTATAATAGCATCTAAAATAATATGATCTTCCGTCTTTAGTCCATTCTTGTTTTTCTTTTCTATAAACTGGCATTATATCAACCTCTTTCCCCTTGATTTATGTGCAAAAGATTGATATAATTAAAAAGAAAATTGCAAAGCATTATATCAATCCTTTATGTTTGGTATTTTGTTCACAGTCTTGGTCGACTTTTTGTAATTTTCAAATTTTGATCTCGTGTTACCGCACGGGGTCTTTTTTATTTTCAATTTGTAAAATTAACTATATTTTTAAAATTTAAGTTATTATTTATTTTCATTTTTATATTTTATAGTCACTTTAATTCCATATGATAAACTATCATTTACTCTGACTCTTTCTTTTAGAGCATCATCGTCAAAATAAATTTCTTTAAATTTACCACCAGAAAATTCGGAGTAAATTTCTTCTGTATTATCATTTAATATTTTTAATACGTCATTTATTTCACTTTTAGGAACATAGCCTATATGATAATAATTGTCGTTATAATCGCTAATGTATACTTTGATAGCAGTTTCGCCATTATATTTAGTGATTTCAAGTTTAGTCCTTTTTATATATTGACCTGAAACCCAAAATTGCTCCTCAATGTACATTTCCAACATTTCTTTATTTGTTATATCATTATAAGGTGTTAAGTAACCTAAATCAATTCCTTCTAAAGCTATATTTTTGATAATTTTTTGGCGATTTTTTCTGGTTTTTTCATCCTCAAAAGTTGTACCAGAAACGTTGAATTGATAAATATTAAAATTGTTTTTTATAATTTTATTATTAGCTGATTCTTCGTCTTTTCCTGCTGGCTTTTCTATATGTATATTATTAGAAATATTATTTTTAATTTTCTTCTCGATACTTTCCTTGGTATCTAAAAAACAATCGACGCTTGTGATACCTCCAGCTTTTTTCATACAGCTAGGACATATCCAACAATTACTTTTAATTATTTTCCGTCGATTAAGTCCTACTTGTTTTCCACAAAAAGCACATGTGGTTCTTAAGTTAAAAAAGTTCATAAAAATATTCCTCCATTTTCTATATTAAAAATACCTGTACTAGCATATTTTTAATCACTCTTTTCACTAATTCTTTTTTTTAAAATAAATTTTATTGTATCTTTATCATCTTCTGTAAGTAGAGCTTTAGCTTCTCTATATAGTTTTTCTAAATCATCATTGTCATCTTTTATTTTTGATAAATCTTGATTCACTAATTGATCTATTGTGTAGTGAAGATAATTTGCAATTTTAATTAAATCAGGAGTCATGATAGTTCTTTCTCCAGTTTTCCACATTGAAATTAGTCCTGGGCTAGTGTGTCCTGTTATTTTTAACAATGAATCAGCACTTATTATTTTATGATCTAATAGATAACATATATTTTTTGATAGTAAATTATCGGACATATTTATTCCTCCTAGCCATATTATATTACACTTTTTTCTTTTAATCAATGTAATTTTTTCACAAAAAGTGAAAAAAGTTATTGACTTTTTACTCATAGTGAAATATACTTGTATTGTAAGGAGAGAAATAAATGGAAACAAATGAACAACAAGTAATAAGAAATATAAAATCTACTCGCAATCGTTATGGTAAAACTCAAGAACAAGTTGCTGCAGTAGCTAATATGACATCTAGAACTTATAAGTCGATAGAAAATCATCCCTTTTCTTACTCGATTGATAAGTTAAATATCATTGCTAAAGCAATTGGATGTAACTTAGACGAATTTTTTTTACCTCTTAATTTCACTGAAAGTGAACAAACTGTTAGTAATAAATAAATTAGATAGTTATATAAGACTGTGAAAGGGATGATATTATGAAAAAAATTAAAGTAACTAAAAAAATGTTAAAACAAGCTTTGTTAGAGAGAATTTACAATATTATAACTGGACCAACTAAATTAACTACAGAGGATATAGAAGCTTTAAAAATTTTACTAAAAAAAGACTAGATAGTGTCAGTATCTAATCTTATATTGCTATTTCGGTTATTTAGAATGTGAGTCTTTTAATTGCATTGTTATTTCATCAATGGCCTTCTTAATAGCTTCTAGTTGTTCACTATCATCTGCATATTGCTTGATATAGCCATTATTCAACATAGCAATAACAATTTCTGTAGCTTTGTCTATCAAAATAACACCTCCTTTCTAAGGAGAGTATATCAAAGATTTATAAAAAACAAAAACAAAGAGTCGACCAAGACTATGAAAGGATTGATATTATGAAAAAATTAAAATTAAGGAAATGGGTTAAAGTTGCTATAGCTATTATTTTGTTAGTTATTATTGCAATTATTTTAACTCATTTTATTTTAACTTCAATTAATGGTTTTAATGAGGGTTCTATCCAATGTGATCAAATCAAAGGTAGCACTTGTAGTTATTACGAAGTTCAAAAACTTATAAAAACAGGTGGTTACAATGGCTAGTCAATTACTAGCAGATGAACTTATTGAAGTTTTATCTTGTCAATGGGCTGGAAATAAAGAGATTATGAAAATCATTGGTTGTGGAACTAATACCGCAATTAAGGTTAGAAGAGAAATTGAAAATTCTGTTAGAAAGATAAATCCAAATTGCAGACTTCCATCAAAGAAAGTTCCGATGCAGGAAGTTATTACTTATTTCGGAATCGATTTAAAACGACTCGAAAAGATGGCAATTTTGAATAAAAAAATTAAATAAGAGGGGAAACGGTTGGAATAAAGAAGAAAGTGAGGTTATTATGCTTGAACCGTGTTATTTTTCAGTCTTACCGTCAAAAGTAAGGTACGATGATTCTTTATGTCCAAACGAAAAATTATTATTTAGTGAGATTAGCAGTCTTTGCAACAAAAGCGGTTATTGCTTTGCAAATAACGAATATTTCGCAAAGCTATACAAGGTACATAAAAACACTGTATCAAAGTGGATATCTCACTTAAAGCAAAAGAAATATATTAAATTGTTTTTCACATATAAAGATAATTCTAAAGCAATTGAAAAAAGAATTTTAACAGTTGGTGAAGCAGCTTTTAGTCCAGACATAAATGACAATTTATTTGAAGATGATCCAAACGATATTTTAGAAGAAGAACAGATATCAGATGACGAATCAGTTGAATTTATAGAAGAGCATCAATCTGATGAAGAGGTTGATGAAAAAAATTGTCCTACCCCTAAACGAAAAGCTGAATACCCCCTAAACGAAAAGCTGAAGGATAATAATATAAAGTTTAATAATAGTAATATAGATAGAAGTATATATACGGATTTTGAAAAAAAATTTAAAACACCACTTACACCACTTACAAAAAACTTAATGGATCAATTTTTATTAATTTATCCAAAGGAAGTTATTACGTATGCTATGGATATTGCTATTAAAAATGGAGTTCCTAAAATTTCTTATGTTGCAGGAATTATTAGCAATTGGAAAAAAGACAACTATGAAACATTAGATGACATAATAAGAGGTAGTCCAAAAATTCCAGATTTTACAGAAGAAGAGTTAAAAAAGCTGGATGAAATTTTAAGTTGGAATTGGTTTGAAGATGATGAGGAAGGAGGATGACATGAAAAAATATCGTTGGTATGCTCAATCCTTAAAGGTTAATTTTAATTACAAAGAATGGAGGCAGGATTTAGCAGCTTTTGTTCGAAGAAAATTATTTTGGGATTTTGCAATGGTATCGAAGTCAAGAGCAGTCGATTTAAAAAGTGGATTCTATTCAAAAGGTAATAAGTGGTTTGAGATTTATGATTCACATGGAAACTGGTTAAGAGTTATTTATAAAAATCAATCAGAGATTATTGCAATAGAACCAGCAAACTTTGATAAGAACTTAATTGATGAATATTTCAAGTTAAGGAACATTAACTGAATTTAACTAAATAAAAGAGAAGAAAAGAGGGATAAGTATATGGAGATTACAAGTGTTAGTGTAAAAAAAGTTGAAAAAGAAGATTCAAGAGTGAAAGGAATTGTAACCATTGTACTAGATGACCAATTCGTAGTACATGATATTCGCATTATTGAGGGGGATAACGGTTTATTTATTGCTATGCCTAGTCGAAAGACGGCAATTGGTG
This sequence comes from uncultured Bacilli bacterium, assembly GCA_944359885.1. Lineage (GTDB taxonomy): Bacteria > Bacillota_I > Bacilli_A > RF39 > UBA660 > Faecimonas. Next base: position 11,460 of record CALVTC010000011.1, read on the forward strand.
GATACCGTGATATTGCTCATCCTATAACTCCTGCAGCTAGAAATATGATTGAAAAAGCAATTCTAGATGCATATAAAGAGGGTAAATAATAATGAAAATACTTAGAAAAAAAGAATATGATGACTTAATTAATCAAATTAAGAGTGCAGAAAGCAAAATAAGAGATCAAAAGAAATACTATGAAGATAAAAATAGTGAATTGAATAAAAAAATAGCTAATTTAGAAAAAGATAAATGTGCATTAATTTCAGAATCAGAAAAGATAACAGAAAACTTAAAAAGAATGGAAAATATATTGGTTGCTAAAGAAAATAAGTTAATTAAGATTAGTCAGGAGAAAGTTAAAATTAATCAGAAAAAAGTAGAGTTTTCTAGCAGAATAGGGGGCTTAACAAAAGAAAATAACAAACTAAAAAAGGAAATTGAAGATAAGAATCAAAAGATTGAAAACCTAAAAGAAGACTTCCGTAAAAATCATAAGAAATTAACTGTTAATCAGTATGATAAAAGATTAAAAGTAGTAAATAAAAAAGAAAATTAAATAAGTTAAATAAATTAAAGTGGCAAATACATAATACGACAACCCTTTATTATTCTGTTTTACGTTATAGCAAACGAGTTTGTGGCCACGAGTTTGGTTTGCTAATTATAAACAGTCGCAAGTGTTTCATTTTATAACTAACCTTCTTTAAAGCCAGGTTTGACTGTTTACTGGCTTTACTTAATAAAAGAGGAGCTGGTAGTGTGAGTAGAGAATTAAAAATTATATATGTAATATTAAGTATTGGTTTTATAGTTTTAATGTTATGCGGAATTAAAATATTGTATGACATAATCGAATATCATACGTGTTATAATCTCCCCGTTAGTGACTTTTATAAACATGATGAGTGTGTAAGGCTACTGGAAGATTTAGAAGAGTAATATGAGATACTATAAAGTTAATTACGGTAGAAAAACTGTAAGACCATTTAAATTGGAAGATGCAAAAAACATCATGATTATGTTGCAAAAAAAACGCGATGCAACTGATAATGATAGACTTAAGAAAATATACGATAGAGACTGGTTAATGTTTAAATTGGGACTTAATACTGCATTTAGAATAGAAGATCTATTACAAATTAAAGTAGATGATTTGCTACTTAAAGGGACTATGTATACCAGAGAAAATAAGACTAAAAAAGAGCAAAACTGGGAGCTTAATCAAAAACTACATAAAGAAGTATTAGATTATATTGAAAGAAACAATTTATATGAGGGAGAGTATCTATTCAAGTCTAATGTTAGTGTTAACAAGCCAATGACTAGACAAAATGCCAGGTTAAGAATAAAAAAATATGCTGATGAAATTGGAGTTAAATATTTAGTTAGTTGTCATTCTTTGAGAAAATGCTTTGCTCGAACATTTTACGAGCAAACAAAAGATTTAATAACTCTTCAGAGAATGTTAAATCATGCGACTCCACAAGTGACATTAATTTATATTTGCTGGGACGATGATGACCAGCAGAAATCAAGAAAAGAATTTTATTTGTAAAGGAGAAAGATATGAAATTAAAATTAATAGAACTATTGAATATGAAATATAACAATTACTTAAAAGAAGGATTTAAGTTTGTTTTTAGAGATTTAGTATTTACATTAAAGGATACAGAATTTAAAGCTAAAAATGGTGCTTTGTTTGGTAATTGTTATATTGTAGAATGCAAGCTAGATGAAGAAGCAAATGTATTAACACCAGAATTAATTGATATAAATACAGATAGTGCTACTGAATATAAAAGAAGTGTAACGAAAGAAGATATTGATAATATTTTAGCTAATACATTTATTAAGGCTGAGAAATATGGTGACAAAACAACAATAGTTAAAGCAACTTTACCTAATGGATTTGTAATTATTGCCGATTCTAGTTGTGTAGATCCTAATAATTTTGATATGTCAATTGGTGAACAAGAGTGTATGAAAAAGATTGAAGATAAGATTTGAGAACTAGAGGGTTATCGTCTTCAATGTGAGATAAGTGAGGAATAGCTTATGTATGGTTATTTGACATTAGAACAATGTTATTCACTAGAAGAACAGGGATTTGCAGTTGTCTGTGATGGAGATAAAGAAGATTGCTATATTAGAGATTCTGAGAAAGAATATATTGCAAATAATATTCCTCAAATTATTGATTGGGTGAATGATTTTGCTAATAACTTTAAGAAAATATTTGCAGACATCCTTCATGGATTAGGTAGAGCTTTTAATAAAATGGGAGATGACTTATGTTAGAACTATTTGGATGTATTTTACTTATAATTGAAGGAATATCATTTATTTTAATGATTATAGATGAATTAAGAACTAATTACAAACTAAGAAAATCCTTGGATAAGAATAGTGTAGGTGATGATGTTTGATAAGTATTATTTTATTTATAATGATAGGACTTGAACTTAATATTTTAAAAGGTTGGTATTTAGCATTAATAATTATACTAACTATTACAAATATTTTATCGTTTGGTTTCCGATGTTTAAAAAAGGGAATGGAACATGAATAATTAAAAAAACTATAAAGACTTTCCAAAATGAGAAGTTGAAAGTAAAATGTTAAAACTGATAATAAAAAATGTCTTTAAAACGTTTATAAATCTTAGAAAAATCACTATTTATATAATCTATTAGGATACTTTACAGAATTATCTCATTATGGAAAGTTTAATTATCAAAAAGAAGGTGTAGAAAATGAATTTATGGATAAGAAGTCAAGATAAAGAGAGATTAATAAAACCAATTGATTTTTATTTAGAAAAAGAATTTGATTATTTAAATGAATGTACTGAATTTGATATTTATGCTTTAAATTTTGCTAATGATGATATAAGAATAGGAACTTACAAAACAAAACAAAACAAAGAGCATTAGAAGTATTAGATGAAATACAAGGAACATTGTGTTTAGATGAATTTTATTATGAAAACAGGGAACAAACAAGTTATCGAGATTGTTATAGATATAAAAGTAATATCATAGCAATTTATGAAATGCCTGAGGAATAAGCAAATATATGAAAGTGAGATAATAAAATGTCAAAAGCAATGAAATTACTGAATGATTATGAACAGGATGTTATTTTAAAAAGCGAAAAAACAGATTTTAATAATTTTTATAAAGCTGAATTAGTCCAACTATTAGAACACGCAAGAAGACTATTAAAGGAATATGAAGAAAACATAAAACATCGAGGTGACAAGATTAGTGAAAATTAAAGATTATGGAGAATTTAAGTTTTTAAAATCATTAGACGAGTATAAAAAAGAATTAATAGAATTATATAATGAAGTGGGTGTCAGCATAGCGACCGATACATTAATCAAATCAGATTTAGATTTAATAAGAAGATGGGAAGAACTAATAATTATAATTTCATTCTTGGAAGGTAATCTTAAAGAGGTGGAATAAATTAGTAATGATTCAAGAAAATATATTTTATGAGATGGATAAACAGAATAATCCAGATCATGTTGCCACAACAAGACATATAGTAGAAGATATTTATGACTTGATAGACATCAGTAGCTTTAAGATGATATGGTTTCCGTTCGACAATTATGATTCGTATTTTAAATTAAGAGCTGATGAGTTGAATCTAAAATACAAAGCTACGCACATTTTTGATGACTGCGGGAATGACTTTTTCAAGATGTTACCGCCTGAAAATTGTGATTTACTAATCAGTAATCCGCCATTTGGTCAACAAAACGATATTATCAAAAGAACATTTGAATTAATTGACAAAGGATTAATAAAATCATTTTGTTTATTGTTACCATTATCAACATTAGAGACACCAACAAGAGCAGAAATGTATGAAAAATATATAGATAAGTTATCAATAATTATCTTTAAGAAAAGAATTAAATTTTTGGGAAAGAAAACAAGTTTTAATAAAGGATGTTGTTGGATTTGTTACAACATACCAAAATTAAAAAGACAACTATACTGGATTTGAGGTGAAATAAATGAGTGATGCTCGAAAGGATGAAGTAGTAGCTATTAAATTGTGGAGATTAGAAAAGCAAGTGAAAGACTTACAAAAAGAAAATCAAGAATTAAGAATACAAGCAAGTTCAAGAGAAGAGGTTGCTAATAAATACAAAGAAGTAATGGATAGAGTAAAAGAATTATTAGGCAATTATAAACATTATTCAACTCCTAGTGAGAAGCAAAATACTGATAATGAAGATTTAGTTAATAAAGCTTTTGATATTAATAATAGATTTGATTTGAAAACAAGAGTAGGAAAATATACAGTATCAACCGTTGATTTAGGCATAAATCATCAATTTGAAGAAAATTTGCCACCACTTTATTATGAAACTATGATATTTAATTGGAAAGATGAAACCGGCAACCCTTTTGAATATTATCAAGAAAGATATACAACGGAAAAACAAGCAAGGGAAGGGCATAAAAAAGCTGTTAAGTATGTTAAAGAAAAACTAAAAGAGGTGAAATGAATGGATAGAGATAAATTTCAAATATTAAGAGATTTCGCCAAATCAAATAATAAACCTGATAAAACGATTTATGAGTACGTTAAAGAAGTATTAGATATGAATACTGGTTAGGCTAAAGAAAATAGAGAATTAAAAAAACAATTATCAAATGACCATCAAATAAAAAAGCAACAAAAAGAGTTTATAGAATGGTTGGATAATCTTAATATCTTTGGTCAAATTTCAGTAAAAGAACTTATAGATAAATATAATGAAACAATAGGTTATAAAGAATGAAAAAATCAATGTGTTGTCACGAAGATATGATCTATTTGGGAAAAAATAATATGAATACTCCAATTAGACAGTTTTTAGGAGATACATATAATTATTGTTGCTCTAAATGTGGCAGTTGTGAATGGTCTACAGAAAAAGAAAAATCCAAATATAAATGGTATAAGTTTGATAAAAATAAATTAAAACGATTAATAGGAGGTAGTGATGGGTAATAGAGCACTGGCAGAAGTTGAAAAACTAGTAAATATAAATAATAGATTATTAGAAATATGTATATATGCTTTGATTAGAAATACAAAATTATATAATCATGAATTAGACACGTTAACAAAATTAGAATTTATGGATATTATCTTGAATAATTTAAACGATGATACATGTACATTAAGAAACAAGTTGTTATCAAAATGGGAAGAACCAAGGAGTTAAAAATGAATAAAGAAAAATTAGAAACAGGAGCAATGCTAAATCCTAAATGTCAAAAGTGTTCAAGAAAAGATACATGTAACAATAAGACTTTATGTGCTTATTTAATACCAAAAGAGTTGAAGATTGATAAAGTATCTGCAGATGCACAAGCATCTTTAACTCAACCATTAAAATTAACTCCCGAAATGGTAAGGAAGCGATTAATAGAAGAAATGACTAATGTAAGTATAGGAATTAATACAGTTTCAGGGAATAGTAGACAAGTAACAAGGGTGTATAAAAATGATTAAATTGATTATAAATACTTTAAATAATAAGTATGTAAAATCAATCATAGTTCTTAACATTATAATATTGTTAATAATGTTATTTATATTATTTTTATATTTATTTCCAGTTATATCTTTAGTTATTTTATTTATAGTTTTATTAGCTTTAATAATACAAGTGTATTTATGTCTGATTAAACATTTTAATAATTAATTATATTTTTAAAAATAAAAAGAGTGAAAGGGAGTTGAATAATGATGGGTTTTGCTATTACAGTGGTTATTTGTATTACGTTAATTATTTTAGCTTTAATTGGAAAAGAAAAATAAGGTGGTGTGATATGTATAGACAAATAAAAAAACAAATTGCTGACAAAAGATTGATAGGAATAACAAGGGAAGGTATTGAGAAGCGAATTAGATTTAAAATAGATAAAGTTCTCGGATTACGTGGTATGTCTATTCAAGAAGTTAAAATACAATTAAAAAACAGTGAAGATAGATATACATCTGTTTTCGCATCAATTGAGGATTTAGATAAAGATAGAATTATATTGCTTGAAGAAGAAAATATTATCGATGAGATGTTATCAAAAATAAATGATGCTATTGATGATCTAAACGAAATAGAACATAAGGTGTTTCGTGCAATGTATTTGCGAGGTATGACACAACAGGAAATAGCTGATAGTGAAGGATATAGTTTAGATAGAATTAAGCAAATAAGCAGGGACATTAATAGTAAGATGAATTAAAGATTACACTTTTATTACACCAAAAAAATGCTATTATGTTATTGTAGAGATTTTATCGAAGAAGATATTTTATTGATATCTTCTTTTTTTAGGAGAATATATGGCAAAAGATTATTCAAAGGACTTTTATAATTCAAGAAAATGGAGAAATTTAAGTTCATATATAAGAGAGAAATACAATCATATTTGTCAGGAATGTGGTGAATTCGGTGATCAAGTTCATCATATTGTTGAGATTACGCCTGAAAATATTAACAATCCAGATATAACATTGAATGAAAATAATCTTATATTATTATGTGATGGTTGTCATAACAAAAAAAAGAAAAAAGAATTAGATGTAAACGATGGGTTATATTTTGATTCTGATGGGAATCTTCATTCAAAATAATCCCCCCCGGTTAACTTCTAATTTTTTTATTTACTGTACACCGACACCCCACCTTCATAAACCTCAACTTGAAAAATTCATGTGTGAGGGGGGGTAGAAAGGAGAATATATGGCAGGAAAAGCAAAGAAAAAAACAGATATAGAAATAAATGCTTTGATTCAAGCAGAAAAAGAAAGACTTAATCAAATATATATAAATCTTCCAGAAAAAAAGTATAAAACGGCCTTAAAATTAATTGATAATGTTGCTTTTATGTCTGTTACATTAGATAAATTAATGGAAGAAATTACAAATTCTGATTTTGTTGTTAAAACAAAGAATGCATCACAAGAATTTTTAAAGGAATCTCCTGCATTAACTTCGTATAACAAAATGTATTCAAATTTTTTGAAAGGAATTCAACAATTAAATAGTTTATTACCTTCTGATGATTTTCCACCACCAATTCCTGATAAAAAAAAGAAACCAGAAGATTCTTTTGAAAAGTTTATTCAAAAACGAAAAAATAGAAAATGAGAAAGAAAAATTATATCAGGGAATATTACGATAAAATTTCTTCTGGAGAAATAGTTGCATGTAAAAGAATTAAACAACAATATAAATTATTAGTAGATGAATTAGATAATCCTAAAATGCTTGGTAATAATTGGGAATTTGATATTAATAGAGCAACAGATCCTATTGAGTTTATCGAAACTTTTTGTAGGCAATCAAAAGGAACTAAAATTGGGAAAAAAGTGAAATTGGAATTATTTCAGAAAGCGAAAATTCAAGCAATTTATGGATTTATTGATAAAAAAACAAAAATGAGACGTTGTCGTGAAAGTGCAACAATTGAAGGAAGAAAAAATGGAAAAACAACAGAATCTTCTGGTTTATCTTTAAATGCTTTGATGGCTGATGGAGAAGGTGGAGCAGAAGTCTATTTTTTAGCAACAAAAAAAGATCAAGCAAAAAAAGGTTTTAATGAAGCTTGTCATATGATAACTCAATCTCCAGAATTAAGGAGTCATTTGATTAAAAGAAAAAGTGATGTATATTTCCCTGATACATTTTCAACAATGCAAGCATTATCAAGCGAATCTGACACATTAGATTCTTTAAATTCAAGTTATATTACTATTGATGAGTTACATGCTATAAAAAATAGGGATTTATATGATGTAATGCAACAATCTATGTATGCTCGAGAACAACCGCTATTAAATATAACTTCTACAAATGGTTTTCATAGAGACACAATTTTTGATGATCAATATGAGATGTATTGTAATATTTTAGATAATGCAAATGGTTTTAAATATGATGGAACTGTTCTTGCATTTATATATGAGTTGGATAATCCGGATGAATGGACAGATGAAAAATGTTGGATAAAAGCTAATCCAGGCTTAGGGACCATAAAATCATTTCCCGAATTAAAGAGAAATGTTGAACGTGCGAAGGTTGATGATAAATATCGAAGGACAGTACTGGTAAAGGATTTTAATTTAAAACAATCTGCTGAGAATGCATGGCTATCATGGGAAGATCTTAACAATGAAGAAACTTTTAATATAGAAGAAATGGGATTTACTTATGGAATCGGTGGTGTTGATTTATCATCAACAACAGATTTAACATCTGTGAAAATGATTTGTAGAAGACCTGATGACGAAAAGATTTATGTTTTGTCACAGTATTTTATGCCAGAAGCAACATTTGAGGAAAGATGTAAATTGTCTGAAAATGGTCGTGATTCTGTTCCATATAGAACTTGGCATGAAAGAGGTTTAATTACTTTAACTGAGGGAAATAAAGTTGATTATCATTACATTACAGAATGGTTTAGGAACTTGCAAGAAAAATATGGAATATATTTGTATAAATGTGGGTATGATCCTTGGGCTTCTACTTATTGGATAAATGAAATGAAACTAAATTATGGAGATGAAACTATGGTTCCTGTTATACAGGGAGCAAAAACCTTTTCTAATCCAATGAAAGATTTAGCAGCCGATTTAAAATCAAAAGTAGTAGTATATAATAACAATCCAATTGACAAATGGTGTTTTTCAAACACTGTGGAAAAAAAAGATGACAATAATAATGTACGTCCTGTTAAGGGAACTAATCAGCGAAAACGAGTTGATGGTACTTTTTCACTATTAGATGCTTATACAGTTTATTACAATTGTAAAGATGAATATTTAGTTTATATTGAAGGGTAGGAATTAATATGAAGGTAAGAAGTTTATTTGCAGCAATGTTTGGTAATAAACCAAGTAAAGAAGTTGATAATACATACACTCGCTTTGAATTATTAAGTTCTAATAGTAATTCTATTAGTCCATGGAATGGAAGAATATACGACAATGATATAGTTAGGTCTTGTTTAAGACCAATATCAACAAATTTGGGAAAGTTAAATTTTAAATATGTAAGAAATACTTCAGATGGTTTAAAGATTATCAAAAATGGCCAAATATATTATTTGTTGAAATATCCTAATGCATATATGACAATGCAAAAATTGTTAGAAAAATTAGTTAATCAATATGAAATAGAGGGTAATGCTTATGCGTATGTAAAAAGAGATGACTGTAATAATCCAATTGCTATTTTCCCTATTCCAGCTAGAAGAACAGAGCTTAAGGAATATGACGGAGAATTATATATGAAATTTACATTTTCCATTGGAAAACATAAAACAGTTCCTTATTGTGATGTTATTCATTTGAGAAAAGATTTTAACGAAAATGATATTTTTGGTACTGATAGTGGTTTAGCATTGCAAAACATTATGAAAGTACTTGATACCACAGATAAAGGTGTTATACAAGCAATAAAAAATTCAGCGGTTATTAAATGGATGTTAAAATTTAAAACTGCTTTAAATCCTAAGGATAAGGAAAAAGAAATTAATAAGTTTGCCGAAAGTTATTTAGATGTTGATAATCAAGATAATAAAAATGTTGCTGCAACAGATCCTAGATATGATGCAGAACAGGTTAAAGATAATAATTTTGTTCCTAATGAAAAGCAAATGGAAAGCTATACAAAAAGACTGTATAGCTATTTTGGTGTAAACGAAAAAATTGTGAATAACAGTTACAGCGAAGACGAATGGAATGCATTTTATGAATCTAAGATAGAACCTATTGCAAGAGAATTTACCGAACAGTTGACAAAAATATTATTTACAAAACATGAGTTGGAATGTGGCAATGAAATAGTTTTTGAGCCATCATCATTACAGTTTGCTTCAATGTCAACAAAATTATCTCTCGTTCAGATGGTAGATAGAAATTCTATGACACCAAATGAATGGAGAAAGGTTATGAATTTAGGTCCAATCGAGAATGGTGATAAACCGTTAAGACGATTAGATACCGCAGTAGTTAACACTGAGGATGATAAAAAATAGAAACAGTTGAAGGAGGAGAAAAAAATGACTGAAGACCAAAAAGAAAAAATTGAAAAATTTCTTCAAAAAGGACATATGTTTAGGAGTTTTGATAATTTCAAAATAAATGAAAGACAAGATGATAATGAAAACACATATGAGATTGAAGGTGTTGCTTGTGTATTTAATCAACCAACAGTCTTATTCGAACATAATGGTTATGAAATTAAAGAAGTGGTTGATAGAAATGCTTTCAAAGATGCTGATATTTCTGATGTGATTTTTAATTATAATCATGGCGGACGTGTTTTTGCACGAACTAGGAATGACTCTTTACATCTAGAGGTTAAAGAAGATGGAGTACATGTAAGGTTGAGATTTGATCCTAATGATGAGGGGCATATGCAACTTTATAGAGATATTCAAAAAGGCTTAATCGACAAAATGTCGTATAGATATACTGTAACAGATGATGGGGAAGTATATGATCCAGAAACCCATACATGGACAGTTTTGAAGATTAAGAAGTTGTATGATGTCAGTGCGGTGGACATTCCTGCATATGATAGTACTTCGATTTATGCTAGATCATTAGCTTATTTGCAGAAAGAGGCTAAGGAAAAACTGGATAGTGACATCAAGCGTAGAAGAGTACGACAACGAAATATTGCGGAGGCAATAAAAATAGAACTGGATTTAGAAAATAATAGAAATTAAGGAGGAAAATAAAAATATGAATAAAGATGATATTATTGCAAGATTAGAAGAAATTATTGAATTATTAAAGAATGAAGAAACAACAGAAGAAGAGGCGAAAGAATTAGAAGAAGAGGCGAGAGGTCTTCAAGAAAAATTAAAAGGTATTAATGCACATGCTAGACGTTCTGCAATTGCAGACAGGATTAATGATAATTTGGTTGATTCTCGTACAATTTTCGATGATGATACTAAAAAAGCAAAATATAAAGAGGATATGGAACAAAGAAAAAAAGATTTGATTAATAAAAGATCTATTACTATATCTTCATCTGATATTTTAGCTCCTAAATATCAAGGTACAGAAATTAACGATAAAGAAGGTGAAGTATCTACATTAGTTGACTCTGTGGCAACGATTAATTTACAAGGTGGAGAATCTTATCAAGAAGCTTATGTAAAGTCATATAAAGAAGGTGGAGTAACTGATGAAGGTGCAGACTATTCTGATGGAGAACCATCTTATGGATACGCTGATATGAATAAAGTTAAGATTACAGCATATGCAGAAATCTCAGAAGAAGTGGAGAAGTTACCAGCTGCTGATTATGTAGCCAGTGTAGAAAATGCTTGTAAAGTTGCAATTAAGAAAAAAATGAATAGTCAAATGCTAAAAGGAACTGGTACTAAATCTTTTTATGGAATTTTTGAAAGTCCAGACGCAATTGATTCTTCAAAAGATATTACAATTTCAGAAATCAACGAAACTACTTTAGATGAAATCGTATTTTCATATGGTGGAGATGAAGATACGTCAGAAGAAGCTACATTAATTTTAAATAAAAAAGATTTAAAAGCTTTTGCAAAAGTTAGAAGTACAGATGGTAAAAAGGTATATGATATTGATAAAAAAGCTCATACAATTGATAAAGTACCTTATATCATTAATTCAAATTGTCATCCAATTAGTAAAACTGATGATACAGCAGGAACTTATTATTGTATGGCATATGGTAAATTATCTAACTATAAGATTCCTGTATTTAGTGAATTAGAAATTAAACGTTCTGATGATTATAAATTTAAATCAGGACAAGTTGCTTTTAAAGCAAATGTTATGGCTGCAGGTAACGTAGTAGCTCAAGATGGATTTGTTAGAGTTAAAAAAGTTGTAGCGGATACAGGTTCAGGAGTTGATGATAATGAAAGTTAAAGTAATTTGTGAATTTTTCGATTGTAGTGTTAATAAACCTCGTCATATAGGCGAGGTTTTAACATTATCAAAGAAAAACTATACCAGTTTATTGTCTGCCGGTTTAGTTGAATTAGTATTAGATACAAAAACATCAAATAAATCTAGAAATAATAAAGGAAATAAACAAAAGGATGATGTTCAAACTAATGATCCAACTAATAATAAGCAGAATGATGATTCAACTGAAGATAATCAAAATGATGATTTAAAGGATGCTGATAAAGAAAATAAAGATAACAAGTAGTTGATAGAAGGTAGGTGCTCTATGCTCGAAAAAGTAAAAAAAAGATGTTACATTAATTCAAAAGTCTTTGATGATGAGATTAGTTCATTAATAGATGCGTGTATTAAAGACTTAGAAGATGTGGGTATAAAAGAAGATCTATTTAGTGCCTCAAAAATTGATGATCAAATATTAAATTGTGTTGTAAACTACGTAAAAGCATATCGTGGAAACGATAGAACAGATACAGAAAAATATTTAGAAATGTACAACTCATTAAAAAATAAGTTAAGTATGCAAAATGATTATGTTGGTGATATTAATGAATAATTGGAAAGATATTGTTTATTTTATTAGGATTAACAAAAATAAGAAAGACGGAGATGGATTTCCAATCCCCGAAGAAACTAAAAGTGATCCTATTGTCTCTAATATTATTGGGGTCACACGTGCAGAGGAAGAGCATGCAAATAAGATGGGATATACTGCTGATTTAGAGGTAGAAATAATGTCTGTTAATTATGATAATCAGGAAATTTTAGAAACGGAAGATGGAAATAGATTTAGAATTAGAAGAACATATCTTAAAACTTCTGAAATTTTGAGTTTAACTTGTTCTAATATTTCTGTTGGTACATAATGGCACAGTTTATTAATGACAATAACTTGGCAGATATGATTTCATCTATCGAAAAGCTTTCTAATAATACATCTATTTATGAAGAATTAATCTCTTCTGGCCAAGAAATAATGAAAGACAAAATTCAATCTGGTGCTAATAAACATAGATCTAAGTTAGTTAGAAAACATATGGCAGATTCTTTAAAATGTACAAAACCAACAAAAGATAAAAACGGTTGCTGGGTTGGAAGAGTAAAGTTTAGTGGAAGTAGTGGAGTTACTATTTCCAAAAAAGGAAAAAAATTTGATGCAACACATTGGATTAAAGCGTTTCGTATCGAAAATGGTACATCAAAGCAACCAGCTGAACCTTTTGTTAAACCGGCGATTGCAGCAAGTGATGCTCCAATAAGAAAAGAGTGGAACGAAATCTTTGAAAGAGAGTTGAAAAATTTATGAATGTTGTTACTGACGTTAATATAAATTCAAAGATAGAAGATATTTTTAAAGATTTTAAAATAGGGAATATAACATTTCCTATTTTTTTTCGTAAGTCTAATGATAATACATTATCTAACTATTTAACTTATTATTTTTATTCGACACAACCTAATGAATTTGCGGATGATATACCTGTATCTGTAATAACTTACTTAACTATTGATGTATATACAACTAATAATTTTCTTAACGTAATATCTGAGATTAAAAAGAAGTTAATTGAAAATGATTTTACTTGGACTGGTGATGGAACACCGGATTATGAAGAAGATACAAAACTTTATCATTATCAAATTAATTTTATAAAAGAAAGTGGTGATTAATTATATGGAAAAAATGAAGTTAAACATTCAACAATTTGCGAGTATAGGATTGAAAAGATTCAGATTTGGAGTATTGTTAGAAAACGGTCTTTCTTATGAATCTCCAAAATCACTTGAGGGTGCTATTGAGTCAAAAGTGTCTTTAAACTTGGCAAACGCAAAATTATATGGAGATGATCAAGTTAATGATGAATTAGATGAATTTACAGATGGCACTATGACCATTGGAGTTGTGGATGATCCTGATGATATATTTGCTGAATTATTAGGAAGGGAAGAAAGAAATATCGATGATTCAGAAACAGATAAGCAATATGTTTCAAAAAGCGATGATATTGCACCATACGTAGGCTTTGGTCATGTTGTTCCTAAAAGAAAAAACGGTAAAAAAGTTTACAAGGTTGAATTCTTTCCAAAAGTAAAATTCAAACCATTTGTAGCAGATAAAACGACAAAGAATGATAGCTTAACATTTACTACTCCATCAATTGAAGGAACAATCTATGAAAATGTAGAAAAAGAGTGGTTATATCAAGCTACTTTTGCTGATGAAGATGATGCTAATGCATATTTAGATTCATTGTTTACACCAGCAGCATAATAAAGGAGGAATTAGATGCAAGTAATAGTAAATAAAAAATTTTATGATATAAAAAGTAAAAAAATACGTAATAAAGGTGATTCTTTTGAATGCGATGAAAAAAGATATGACGAAATAAAAAGTTTTGTTGAATCTAGTGTTGAAACAAATAATGATACTAAAAATAAAAAAGACAAAAAGCAGAACTAGTAAAATCTAGCTCTGCTTATCTTTTGTATTATAGGAGGATTAAATGAATGATTTAAAATTTTTAGAATTACCAGATGGAAAAAAATATCCAATGTGTTTATCAATTAATGTTATGGCCGAACTTCAAAAAAAATACGGCTCTTTTGAGGAAACAATGGAGTTAATTGACTCTTCGAAGCAGAACGAAATTAATTATGCTGTGTTGATAGATTTTTATTATTATTCAATAAATGAAGGTATTGATATTTATAATGAAAATAAAAATGAACAAGAAAAAATGAATTTTGTTTCAGAACGTCAAGCGGGTAGAATTATATCTGAACTTGGTTTTGCAAAATCAAAAGAAACCGTTAAATCAACCGTTATATCAACAGATACAAGTACATCAACAAAATCAACAGAAGATGGAGAAACCGTTTTAAAAAACGTTTAGACCACGAGAATGAAAAAATTATTTTGGATTTCTCGTGGATTTTTTTTGTTGGAGTTACAATATTAGGTTTTTCAAAACGGGATGTCGGTCACATGACATTAGAGCAATGGCAAAAGTTGTATGACCACTATAAAGATTACTATGATTTTCAATTGACAAAAAGAAGTTATCACTCACTTGATGATTCTATTGAAGAATCTGATGAGTGGGTTCCAGACAGGAGGTGATTTAATGAGCGGTAGTAACACCTTGGGTGGAACAGTAAAATTGGATGGAGAATCTGAATATAGAAAAGCGTTAAGCAATATAACCGCACAGATGAAGGTCATGAGCAGTGAAATGATGAAAGTTACTGCTGAATATGGTAAAAATGATAATTCTATAGAAGGGTTAACTGCTAAAAATAAAGTATTAACAAATCAAATAGATGTTCAAACAGAACGAGTTAATACATTGCGTGGAGCTTTAGAACAGTCAACGAATGAATATGGAGAGGCAGATAAGAAAACTTTATCCTGGCAAGCTGCTTTAAATCGTGCAGAAGCAGAATTAACAAAGTTAAATAAAGAATTAGCAGATAATCAAGAAGTAATGTCACAATCTGGTGATTCATCAAATGATTCTTCTAAGGGATTAAAAGAATTTGGTGACGAGGCCAAAAACTCTGAGCAAAAAGTTTTATCTTTAGGAGATGTAGTAAAAGCTAATTTGATAAGTGAAGCAATAATCGGTGGTATAAAATCCTTAGGTTCTGCAATAAAAAACGTTTCTGGATCTGTAACAAATTTGATAGGAGAAATGAGGGAATATAATACAGATTTAGATAAGTTAGAGGCTAATACTGTTAGCAATAATAATGATTTTGATTTAATGAAAGATAAAATGCAGAATTTAGTTGCAATTACAGGTGAAACTGATTCTTCCATTGAAGCGTTATCAAATCTAATGGCCACTGGCCTAGACGATAGTCAAATGGAAGCTGCGGTAAATGGCTTATCTGGTGCTATTATTAAATTCCCGGATACTTTAAAAATAGAATCACTTGCTGATAGTTTACAAGAGACAATTGCTACCGGTTCCGCTACAGGACAATTCAGTGAGTTAATTGGAAGAATGGGCGGAAATATTGATGAGTTTAATGAGGGTCTAGCTAATTGTAGTAGTGAGGTTGAAAAGCAAAATTATGCTTTGCAATGGTTATCTGAAAGTGGTTTAGCAGATATTAATGCCGAATATCAAGAGGCTAATAAAGGAGCTATATCTTTATCTGTAGCAGAACAAAAATTAACTGATGTTAAAGCTAGATTAGCCGACAATCTAACTAATACTTTAGGTCCTGCTTTAGCATCGTCAAAGAATGCTATAGCAGATTTTGGTCAATCAATGGTTACCGCTTATGGTGCATTATTTTATGGTGATGTAGAGGGCGGAGCTAAAATGGTAGCGGATTCCTTTATTAATTTAGCTAACGATTTATCATCTATACTTCCACAAATGTTAACTGTAGGTACCAATTTAATTCAAGGATTGTTACAAGGAATTCAACAAGCATTACCGACTATGATGCCAGTCATTACAGAAGCTATTATGTCATTGGCCGAATTTATATTAGAAAATCTACCGTTGATTTTAGACACCGGTATACAGATTATTCTTGCACTTATTCAAGGAATATCTGAGAGTTTACCAGAATTAATACCTACGATTATAAATGCTCTTTTAGAGATGGTTAACACATTATTAAGCAATATAAATCTAATTGTTGATGCTGGTATTCAGTTGACTTTAGGATTAGCTCAAGGATTGATTAATGCTATACCTCAATTAATTGAAAGATTACCTGAAATTATAGATCAATTGATTATGGGATTAACTACTAACTTACCAAAGTTAATGGCCATGGGAGTACAGTTAACAATTCAACTAGGAGTTGGACTTGTTAAAGCAATACCTCAATTGATTTCTAAGATTCCACAAATTATAGCTTCTATTGTTAAGGGGTTTGCTAATTATATATCTCAAGTATGGTCTATTGGAAGTGATATAGTCAAAGGAATATGGAAAGGTATATCAAACGGATTTGATTGGATAAAGAAAAAGATTAAACAATGGGTTGGAAATGTAATAGATTTTTTCAAAGAGTTGTTGGGAATTCATTCTCCTTCTACAGTATTTAGGGACCAAATTGGATCTAATATGGCTTTAGGTATTGACGATGGTTTTAGTAAAGAAATGGTATCTGTTAGAAATAATATGGCAAAAGCTATACCAACAGATTTTGAAACAAAAATAAATACCAAAGTGAATTATGAGCAATCTGATTTAGATCAAATAAGGAATAGTCAAAATCAGGATATTAACGTAAGTGATAATCAATCACTTAAAAATAATCAAAATGGTGATAATTATCAAATTGTTATTAATAATAATTCACGTTATACTAGTCCTTCTGAAAATGCAAGGTTGATGAAAAGAAGTTTACAACTAATGAAATTAAAAGCTGGAAAGGGGTAGTTTGTCATGATTAAAAAAATTATTTGTCAAAATTCTAGAGGTAATCAAATTACTTTTTCTTATTCCTTTCCTTACTATTTGCAAAAATTAGATGGTGTTACGGAAGTTGTTGGAAAAGTAAATACTATTACATCCGCATATGGTGTAGGTAGTAAATATGTAAGTTCTTCTGTTAATGAAAGGAATATAGTTATTGAAGGTTCAATCACCCGCGATAATATTACAGAAAAAAGAAAAAATCTTTATAAGATGTTTCCATTAAAAGATAAAGGAACTTTTTTTTATTATGAAGAAGATAAAGAGTACAAAATAGAATATTATGTTGAATCTATTGAAATTGTAAAATCTAAAGTTGTTGATACTTTTTCTATATCTTTAATTTGCCCAAGTCCATATTTTACAGATTTAAATGAAAGTCAGGTTCAATTGGCCAATTGGATTCCTTCGTTTGAATTTCCACTAGAAATTCCAGCTGATATTGGTATTGAGTTTGGATATAAAAATACCAATTCTTTAGTTACAATAGAGAATGATACAAATATCGAGATTGGTATGAGAATAGTATTTACTGCTTCTGATGATGTTGAAAATCCTAAATTGATTAATATTACTACACAGGAAGAACTTGAAATTGAAAAAACTATGTCAGCTGGTGATGTTATAACAGTAACTACATATTTGAATAATAAAAATATCATTTTAAGTTCTAATGGAGAAGAAATTAATATTAATAATTATTTAAAGTTTGGGACTAAATTTCTTCAAATACATACTGGAAGTAACACTTTCAAAGCAACAGCTAAATCTGGAGAAAACTCTCTCGTGACCGAAATATATTACTTGACGAATTATGAGGCGGTGTAATTATGGATTTTAAGACTATAGATAGTGGTGTACCTGGTAATGGTAAAGATATAGTTTTTGCAAATGATACATATTATATGGTTTCCGTAAGCCCAGCATGTGTTTCATACAGTAATAATTTAAAGGATTGGACATTAAAGTTATTAAATTCAAATGATACTAGCTCTGATTCTATAGCCTATGGAAATAGTATATTTGTAATAGCAAGTGACTCTACTTATGGAATTTATACTTCTCCTGATGGAATTACTTGGACGAATAGAGATTTAAAAGTATATAGTCATTATGCAGGGCGAAATATCAATGCTGCATTTAATGCGGTAAGATTTTTAAATAACCAATTTGTCATTGTTACAGGAACATCTTATTCTGGAGGGAGACTGGAAGGACATGTTCTAGTTAGCACTAATGGTATTAACTGGTCAGATAAAGCAGAAATATCTGCTTCATTAATGGAAATAGCATATGGTAACGGTGTTTATGTTGTAGTCGGTAATGAAGGTGCTATTTATACATCTACAAATTTATCAAATTGGACTAAAAGGACAAGTAATACCAGTCTAAAATTAGTAGGTGTTTCGTTTGGTAAAGGGCTTTTTATTGTGACTGGAGATAATGGAATTATTTTGACCTCTTCTGATGGAATAAATTGGACAACGCAAGAATCAAATACCACTTCTTATCTAATTAGATCACGTTATGGAAATGGTATGTATGTTGCTTGCGGATACAATGCGGTGATTTTAACTTCTATAGATGGAATTACTTGGACCGAACAATATGAGGGATATTCAAGTGGAGTTTGGTATGGAATGGTTTATGCAAATAATAGGTATGTCATAACAGGTAATCGTTTAGGTTCAACGGGAAACGTTCCTTTAGTGTATTTTGATATCACTAGAGATTTAACTGATTATGAAAATGACTGCATCTTTGTATATGATAAAGGATTGAATTTATTAGGAATTATTGATGAGTTTAATTCTTTACAATGGACCAGACGTTACTTTGAAGCCGGAGAATTTGAACTGAGAGTAACACCTGATCAAAATAATGTTAAATTATTAACTAAAAAGGATAATATTTTGATTAGGGATAACTATACTGAATCGGCCATCATTGAAGGATTCGATTTTGAAGATAATGGAGAAGAAGCCGAACTTACCGTTAGTGGTAGATTTTTATCTTCTGTATTTGATAGAAGAATATTACAAAAGACTGTTAACTTTTCTGGAGAAAGTATTAACGCAATGAAAACGTTAATTAATAATGCAACTAAAATATGTGATAACTTTGAAATGGAACAAACACAATCGGAAAGTAAAAATATCGATTTTCAATGTACATATAAAAATCTGTACGAATATTTAGTAAAAATATCTAAATATTCACTTGTCGGATTCAGATTAGTACCAAATATAGAAAACAAAGTATTTATTTTTGAAACTTATGAAGGCGTTGATAGATCATCTTCACAAATGGAAAATGAAAGGTATGCATTTAGCGATGATCAAGCAAACATTGAAAAGGCAAGTTTAATTTATTCATCCAATACGGAATATAACTTTGCCCTTGTCGGTGGTCCTGGAGAAGGAAGTAGTAGAAAATTAAAAACTGTTAAAAAAGGTAATCCTACAGGTTTTGATTTAAGAGAAATATTTGTAGATAGTAAAAACACTCAAGATAACACCAATATAGATAATCAGCTAATAACCGAAGGAGAAAATGCTTTAACTGATGAAACATATACATTCGATGCTACAGCAACTGATGTAGAAAATTACAAAGTAAAGTGGGATTTAGGAGATATAGTTGATATCAAAAAAGAAGATTGGAATATCACAAGTACAGAAAGAATAATAGAAGTCAAAGAAGTTATTGAAGATGGTAAAAAAACTATTACTCCAGGATTTGGAACACCTTTACCAGAAGTATTTAGTGAATAGGAGGTAGGATATGGAACAATATTCTTTTTTTAATTCTGAAAATGGGGATAGAAAATATTTAGCAGAAGATTTTGCAGAATTTTTTATTCCTTTTTTTAAAAACGGAGTTTTTGATAATGGTTTAAAAGTTATTGCAGGCACTGGAATGCAAATAGAAGTAGAAACTGGTAGAGCATTTTGTAATGGTTATAGATATCGTAATAAAGATAGTTCTATAGTAAAACCTATTGCGATTGCTGACGGAGAACAATCAAGAATCGATAATGTAGTTTTAAGACTGGATCTTACTAACAGAACTTTTACTTGTCAAGTTGTACAAGGTTCTTACAGTAATAGTCCTGTAGCACCTACGTTGGTTCGAGATACCACCACTTATGATTTAAGATTAGCAAAAGTTAGTGTTCCAGCAGGAACAACAGCAATCACAGATGATTTAATTACAGATTGTCGCTTTGATTCTGCAGATTGTGGTAATGTAATTCAAGCAGTGCAATCCGCAGATTTTACAGACTTATTCAAACAATTTGAAACAGAATTTTATAATTGGTTTGATGATTTAGAAGATACATTAGATGATAACACTGCAGCAAATTTAACTAACAGAGTTATTAATCTAGAAAATAATGTAGCATACATCGGTACTTGTACCGATGAAGAACTTGAAGCTGCAATTGAAGTTTCAGATTAGAAGGGAGAAATATAAAATGAAAATAAGTAAACTTAAAATATACATTGGAGGGGAGAGCTTTACAAGCTTAATTTCTCAAATGAAAGGGGTAGAGAGGCTAAAAAACAATTCTCTCTCTTCTTTATTTAACGAGGTGGACTATGAGTAATTTTTGCTTGCTTGATGAAAATGGCAACATCATAAATCCTAAAATACCTAGATATGATAGATTGAAGAGTAAAGTATTATGGGAAAACCAAAATCCAACGACAAATTTTAACGCGCAAAATATAACATTAAATAGTTCAGACTATGATTATT
>CALVTC010000012.1 GCA_944359885.1 uncultured Bacilli bacterium
AAAAGATAATATAGAACTGTTATAAAGGTTATGTATATAATCTTTTTCTTTTGAGATAAAAGAGGATATGATATAATAGTAAAGAAAGGTAGGATAGTGAATGATGAAAAAAGAAAAAAGAAAAATAATATTACTGTTAATCATTACTGTTATTTCACTATTCTATTTATGGCATAATACGACCTATACTTCTTATGAATCAGAAGTAGAAACAAATGTTGAAAGTAATATTGCAGACTGGAAAATTTTAATTAATGGAAATCTATTAGATGGGACAAACGAAACAGGAATTAATATCGATAATATACAATGGACATCAGAACATACAAGAGATGGAAAAATTGCTCCAGGAGCAACAGGGATTATCCCCATTACAATAGATCCTACAACAACCAATGTATCGTTTGATTATGAATTAACTATACTAGATCATACAGTAGATGAAAATAAACTTTTAACGGTAACAGAAATAGAAAATACCAACGGTACCTTAGAAAAAATAGATGCAACTTATAAAGGTACTATGTTATTACAAGATATAAAAGAAGGTAAAAAAGAAGAAATTAAAGTCCATGTTAAATGGGAAGATTATGGACTAGACACAGTAGTAGTACCAGAAGAACAAGAAAATGAAACAGATTTTATTGAAATAGAGTTTAAAGCAACACAGAGAAAATAAGGAGGAACTTATGAAAGGAATAAAAAAGAATTGGAATATAGAAAATATTTCTTATCTGCAAGCAAAAAAAAGATTTCTTATCGTAATTATCATCATGTTCCTTCTTATAATACTTGCCTTTCAACTTTTCCGATTTGCTTATGCATCTTACGAATCAAAAGCAAGACTAAATACTAATATAGAAAAAGCATTATATATATTAGAAGAAGGAGGTCTGGATTTTAATATCGACCTAGATAAAATCGTACCATCTCCAGACCCTTATATTTATAAATTCAGTATATCAAATTATAATGCCAACAATCATAGTGATGTGGACATAGAATATCAACTATCTCTTAGAACAACAACCAATTTACCATTAGTCTATGAACTATATAGAAATGAAAATTATGATGAAGAAAATGCTGTTAATCTCTTAAAAGATATGAAAATAAAACAAGATTCAGATGGAGCTTGGTATAACTCTTATCAAGGAGAAGAAAAATATCAATTCCCATATACAGAAAACTTAACAGATATATATACATTAGTAATCTATTTTAAAGAAGAACACAAAACAGCAACGGATTATGCTGATACTTTAGAAAATATAGAAATAAAAATAGATTCCAATCAAGTAACAGGATAGAGGTGTCATATGAAGTTTATTCGAACTCATAAAAAACTCAGTATATGTCTTCTAATAATAGCTATCTTTATATTATTGTTTGGATCTACTTTTGCCCGTTATATTTATAATGTTATAAATAATTACATCTTAGAAAGTAGAGAGTTCTACTTCAACAGTTCTATTTTAGATATCAACGGAAAAGACTATAAAATAAATAACTGGGATGGAGTAAATAATTATATATTAACAATCGATGTAAATAATAAGAAAAATTCTCTGTCATCTACCAAAAGTGATATTTCATATGACATCACAGTATCATGCCCTTCTATAGTAGAATGTAGATTAAGTAAAACAGAAGGAATTATTTATCAAGATAGTGGAAGTGATAATTATCAGATTACAGTAATTCCAAAAGAAGAATTTCATGAAGGAGATGAAGTAGATATTACTACTTTCGCAACATCTACATCTCCATACGTAAAAGAGCTATCTGCAACTTATACTTTAGGAGTAGAAACTAGTAAATTTACTTACGATATAGAAGATGCTGTAAATAATAAGTATATAATACTAAATTTAACCAATACGACTACCTATTACGAAGTAGAAACATCATTTTCTACTTATCAGGCAGGAGACAGATTAACAATAGATGAGTATAATGCTTTAACAGATTCCGAAAAAGAAAATTGTTTTTCTGCTAAAGTCACAGTATCTTTTCCAGCAAATACTCTATATTTAGACATGACAAACACAAACTATCTGCACAGGATTCCAAATAGTGAACAAACAGAAATGGTAGATGGACATAACTACATTAATGAATTTAGTTTTAAAATGAACGCAAGTTCTAGTGAAAAGATTATGTTTTATAAAAATAATCCTAAAAATGATTTTACTTATCCCATAGTAAATACAGAATCGATAGTAACACTAACCGTAGAAACCGCAGATTAGTCTTTGAAAGCAAAAAAAATTATGATATAATTTACCTAGTATAAAATAAGGAGAGATAAAATGGTAACTGGTAATATAATAACGAAATATTTAGCATATAAAAAGTCACGTTTAGTAACATATGCTTTAACAATGCAAGAAGAATCCATTTATCGCTCTTTTTTAATTGAATGTCTAACGCGTTACATAAATAATTACATAGAAGTAGTCTATCACCAAACATATGAAACACTTGATGAAAATACAAAACTAACAAAAAATGCTATCAAAGAAGAGCAAAATGGCATCATGCTAGAATTACTTGATGAACTATCTGTAAGAGAAATATTAGAATCAAACGAAGGATACAAAAGAAAACAAGAAATCATAAAAGATGCCAAAGATTTAACAGCTATAATTATTAAATTTGATCAAGAAAAAGTAACAGAAGCAAACGTTAGAATAATAATTACTAAACTAATAGAAGAAAGAAAGAAAACAAAAGAAGTAGGGAAAAATGCCGAGGCCACCTGGTATAAAGAATGGCAAATAACAACAAAAACCATCAAAAAGGTATTAGAACCAAAAAAAAATTTTACTCTAAATCAAGTACCATATAGTGATAATTTATGGGAAATAAGTATTCTTCCATTAATAAAACAATTAAACATGTATAAAAAAAGCTTAGTAGAAAGAGTAAATCAAGAAGAAAAAATCATCTGTGAAAAGATAAAACTATCTATTATCATAATAACACAGACTCTTCTAAGACAATTAACAGAAAAAACTCCACTAGGAAATTATATAATTCCTATACCAGAAGAAATTTGGACAAAAAAACAAGTAATAGAAGAAGTATTTCTCTTATTAGATGATAAAATTATCAAAGAACATGTAATGTTAGGAATTACTTACCAACAACTAATAAATAATAAAACTCTAATAGAAAAAAAGAAATCTGGATATCATTTTGTCTGCTACCAAAATTTAAGATATATTAATGATACTCCAACTAAAATAGATACAATAGATGCAACAAAACTATTTGACTATTTAATGATTACAGATTATAAAGGAAAAGATAAAGAATTAATTGAAAAACAAGAACCAACCAATATGAAAGCAATTTTATTTAGTAAGGAATGATAACTATGGATACATTTATAAGATTTTTATATGAATTTATGTCAGTATTCTTTGGAGGCGTTTTTACCATAGGAAAAGGAATTGTCTCTGGATTTATACAAATGTTTAATATTAGAGAATATCTTTATATTATTCAATTTTATAAAAATGATTTTAACGTATCTGAATGGGTTCTAGTAGTAATTGCGATAGTTGTATTAATAATACTACTTGCTTTAATACTAGCTGTAGGTTGGTTTATCATTAGAAAATATATAAGATTTAGAAAAACGTTAGTAGAACAAGAGTCTATGTTAAATGAAATAGGTGAACTAAATCAAAAAGTAGCAAGTCTTGTGAAAGAAAAAGAAGATATTCTCGCTATGAAAGTATCACAATTAGGCCTAAAACCAACAGAAGCAGAAATCCTAAGTGAAGAAGAAAAATCAGCACCATCTGGAGAAGACCCTGCTTTAGATGAAGATGATAGTAAATATCGTTTCTCTAAATTACACGCAATTGACTTACAATACCGTGACTATAAAGTTCAAAACTACAACAATACATTTACCCTAGAAGAGTTAGTAGAATCATTTAGAAATTTTGCCGCTTCTAAATTGAAACTTTATTATACAACAAAAATGATTCGTCTATTCATCTCTTCTTTATCAGCAACAAAACTTGTAATATTACAAGGTATCTCTGGTACTGGTAAAACATCCCTTGCTTATGCCTGGGGAAAATTTATAAAAAGAGATGCCATTATCGCATCAGTCCAACCATCTTGGAGAGATCGTACCGAATTATTTGGATATTTCAATGAATTTACCAAAAAGTTTAACGAAACAGACGTTTTAAAAGGAATGTATATTGCCGGATACACAGATGATGTCTATGTAACAGTACTAGATGAAATGAATATCGCTCGTGTCGAATATTATTTTGCAGAAATGTTATCCATACTAGAAATGCCATCACGTGATGAATGGGTAATTGAATTAGTACCAAGTAGTTGGGATACAGATCCAAAGAAACTAAGAAATGGTAAATTACAAATACCAGGTAACATGTGGTATATCGGAACCATCAATAACGATGACTCAACTTTTGCTGTAACCGATAAAGTATATGACCGTGCAATGCCAATCGATATTAACGATAAAGGACAACCATTTACCCCAGTCGATACAGAAGCTATGAATATTAACAGTTCTTATTTAGAGGGACTATTTGCCGAAGCAAAACAAAAACATCCTCTATCAGAAGATATGGAAAAAAAGATTAATGATATGGATGACTATGTAATCAAACATTTCCGTATTGCTTTCGGTAACCGTATCGTAAAACAAATGCGTGACTTTGTCGCAACATATGTAGAATGTGGTGGTACAGAGGTAGATGGAGTAGACTACTATATTGCAAGAAAAATATTAAGAAAATTTGAACAATTAAACCTAGCATATATTAGAGATGAAATTGATGGATTTATTGATTTCTTAAATAAAGCATTCGGAAAAGAAAACTTTAACGAATGCAAAGACTATCTATTAAGATTGAAGAAATTAGTATAGGAAAGGAGGAAATCTCATGGATAAAGAAGAACAAGTTATACTAGAAGAATCTCTTTCAAATGACCTCTTCTTAAACAATATGAATTCTATATTATCAGTAAAAACAGACTATGAAAAAAAAGAATACGATTATAAATGGATTGATATGATCGATGAGACTCTTCCTTATCTAGATAATATTTTAAGAAATCCCAAAAGATTTATTATCAATGAAGAAGAAGTAGTCCAAGTAGAAAAATCAAAAAAAGTAACAGTAGAAAGTATTATTCACTTAACACAACACACAAACTATATTCAAAAAATAGAAGATAATGGTGATGTAAAACCCTCTAAGATATTGAATATTAATAAAGAAGAAAGTCTAGACACTTATGAAAATAGATTTATTTTTACACTGATTAATAATACGAGAACTTTCTTCGAGCAAAGAAGTGCAGTAACAGGAGACTATTCTTATTTTAAAGACAAAAAGGCATTAAAATATGAAGCAAATACCGTCATAGGAACAGAAGAAGTAGAAGTATCTTTAGATATTACTTCTAGAAAAGAAGCAAAACTAAATCAGGAACAAAAAGATAGTAAAGAAACTATTTCTGACCGCCTAAAAAGGATAAAAACGCAACTAGATGGCTTTACAGGGACAGAACTGATGCAAACGCTAGCAAAGTTACATGTTCCACCAGTACGTTCTCCAATTAGAAAGACAAATGTAATCTTAAAAAATCCTAACTTTCAAAAAGCAGAAACTCTATGGAACTATATTCAATCTTTCCAAGAAGGAGATGTTCATGAGAATGAACATAAAGACTACTACGATGATAGTTCATTAAAAAAACAATATGATGAAGCTTTTTTAATGATATATCAAGCAAACAAACAACTAGACCATAAAGCTAAAGAATTAACACAAGCAAAACTACTATCTCAAACATTAAATCGTATGATTGAAAATATATTAGATAGTAACTATGAAATTACAGAAAAAGAAATTAAAGAATTATTTGAAAAGCAATTACGATTAATAAAGAAAGCAAACGAAGAAAAAAAGAAAAAGATAAAGAAATTATTACTAGACAAACTACAGCAAGAACAAGAATACTATCAAAAAGAATGGGAACTACTAGAGGAGATTAAGATATGTTAAGAAAATTATTAGATAATAAATACTTTAAAATTATATTTAAGATAATAGAAGCAATCATTGTAATATTAATGGTTTTATATTTATCATTTATTATCATTCAAAGACTATCAGGAAATCAAAGTATTTTTGGATATCGTATCTTTACAGTCGCAACTGGTAGTATGATACCTCAGTATAATATTGATGATGTTCTTTTAGTAAAAGAGGTAGATAAAGAAGATTTAAAAGTAGGGGATGATATTACCTACTTAGGAAACAAATTTGATGTAAATGGAAAAATTGTAACACATAGAATTATCGAAATTGATAAAGAAAACAACACATGGACGACCAAAGGAATCAATAGTCAAACAGAAGACCCAACAATTGAAGAAGATCAAATATATGGTAAGGTAATGGGAACAATTCCTGTAATTACAACCATCAATCATATCGTAAAAAATCAATATGGATTTTTCTTTTTAATTTTTCTTCCTATTGTAACCGTTGTATTTTTAGAAATTGCTGATACGATAACAGAAATAAAACGTGATAAAAAGGATGTTGAAAAAAATGAGGCAGAAGACGAAATTATCTGACAATTCAAACAAGAAAAAAAGAAGAAGAAAAGCAATAATAAAAAGTACTTTTCTAGTCTTATTTTTACTTGGAATTAATACTTTTGCTTGGTTCACCTATATTTCCAGAGCGGACGTATCCCTAAATGGTAGTGTTATCTCCTGGGATGTCAATTTTATGGATGAAAATGGTGCAGTAAAAGAAATTGATGTCGCAATCACAGACATGAAACCTGGAATGATTCCCTTTGAAAAAAAGATTGAAATCATTAACCGAAGTGATGTGGAAGCAGCAATTGACTATGAAGTGAAATCTGTAAAATTTTTAGGGAATACACTGTATGAAGGTGAAACAACAGAAAATATTATTAATTCCTTTGAAAATGACTATCCATTTGTTCTATCTTTAAGTCCTGAAAATGCTCAAATTGGAATAGATGTAGGAACAAACTTCAATATCACACTAAACTGGACTTACGAAGAAAATAAATATTATAAATTAAATTCTCTTTATACTTACGATAATGGAGTATATTATTATACATTAACAGATGGTATTTATGAAATCGATGATACAGTAACAGAAGAGAACTTCCAACAAAAACTAGCAACCGGACTATATTTAGAAAAAGATGATGCAGACAGTTTTTTCGGATTTGCCTGTGGAAACTATGAAAAATCTACCAACTTGCCATGTTTAGAAATGCAACTAGAATTAAAAGTAAGTCAAGTAAATTAAAAGCCAAGATGTTGTCTTGGCTTATTGATTGATTTGAGTAAAATGTAAGCTAACTTTCATAAGTGCTTTACTATCATCTGAAACACCAACCTCGGTATCTGCTTGATTATCCATAACTCCAGTATCATCATCCCAGATTAAATAAATCTTAAAAGTAATGACATCTGGATTTTTAGGGAACTGTTGAACAATGCCAGTATCAGAAGAATAGTCTAAGCGATTTTCTACATCCGTTGGATTCACCTCATAAGCAAATGTTTTCAAATCTACAATGCTAGACTCATCAGAAACATCAGAAGTAATCTGACATAAAAAAGGAACATCCACTTCACTAGCATCAATAGTAATTAAGTAATACCCCTCTACACCGGGAGCAATCACTCCCTCACTATGATTTTCACTTTCTAAAAAAACCGGTTCAATCGTTGTAGTAAGAGTTTTTTGATTCATAATATCTTCACCATTTACTTTAATATGCCAACCAGCAACATCAGCTTCAACATTTCCACTAGTACCTCGCCTATATTTAGCATAAGAAGATTGAAACAAATAAATAAGACAACATCCGACAATAATAATAAAAAATAAAATAAATCGAAAATCTTTCTTCTTCATTTATTATCCCACCTTACATTTAAATTCTATCATAAATAAATGCGTTCGGAAAGTATAAAGTAGTAAACAAAATCATTTACGGATAAACCCAAACTATGATATATTCATAATAAGGAAGTGAAAATATGAAGAAAAAATTATCTCTTCTAATAGGATTAGCAATGATAACTATATTATTATCTGGATGCGATGGTACCGTAACAAGAGACATAAGACATGCTGGCTTCTCAGTTTCTACAGATGAGTTTACTTGTTCTAACTTATTAGCAGATAATCCAAATGAAGCAAAAGAAAAAATTTTATACAGTAATGGATCTTACTTAATAACAGAACAAGGTAATTTGTATGAATTATCTTTATCACAACCATATAGTAATGAAGAAAATTGTAAAAAAATCTCATTTCAAACCAATATCATTGCCTATATGGATGGAACTATTTTAAAAGGAGAAGACAATAAATTTTACTATGCTCCAGGGACAACTTCGACAACACCGCTTACAGAAGTAACAACAAATGATAGTAACTATCAATTATATACACTGCTACTAGGCCCAGAACAAGTAAAAAAAGTAATAACAGTAGATTCTAATAATGGTATCTATTATGTCTTAGAAGAAGACAACACAGTATATCAATATACCATTACAAGACAAAATTATACATCACCATATACAATTGAAAGCAAAACACCAGCCTATGATCAAAAAGACTATGGAAAAATTATCGATTTCAACTATGCTGGAGAAAGTACCAAAACTTATTTAAAGACAAAAGATGAGATATATCGTATGCAAATAACGAATGAAGACGAATGCAAAAAATATGCTGATGTAGAATGTAACTATCAATTAAAAAAAGATGAGACACTAACAAAATACTATAATGATAAAATTTTATACTTTGGACCAACCCTTCTAATAACAACATATGGAAAAGAATTTACACCAACCTCGTAAATTCTTTTTTTGACGTAGTAAGTTAGATATGTTAGAATAAAAAACTAATTTAGGGGGAAATTATCGATGGAAGAGAAGAATTATTTTGAAAGAAGAAAAATGTCTCTAGAAGAATTAAAAGCTTACTACAGAGAATTAAGAAAAGAAAATTATGAAAAAAACACTCCAATAAAAGGAATTAAACTAAGAAAGAAAACATATCACATTTTAAGACAAATTCTAAAAATAGATCAACGATTCAATAATTTTTCAGTAAAAGTAATAAGTGATGAAAGAAAGAAGACTACCAATCCAAAAATCTACGCCGTAACGCATGTTGCCAGATATGATATTGAATCAGCATTATATGCAATAAATGAAGATGCCTTTTTTGTCATGGGTGATCCTGGAGAAATATATCGCAGTATAGAATATTTATTTTTAAAAGGTCTAGGATTAATTGCCTTTGATACAGATGTAAAAGAAGATAGAAAAATTTCTCTAGATACAATGATTAAAGTATTAAAAAATAAAGGCAATGTCCTTATATTCCCAGAAGCAGCTTGGAATATTACCGATAATGAAATCGTAATGAAACTATTTACTGGAGTAATAGAAGCAGCAATTAGAGGCAAGGCAGAAATTATCCCTGTTGCTATTGATAAAGATCAACAAAATCATTACTACGTAAAAATAGGGAAAAATATTACCACCTCATCTATGACATTAGAAAATAAAAGAAAAGAAGCAGATCAATTAAGAGATGTATTAGCATCCCTAAAATGGAATCTCTGGGAATATCTATGTGAAAAAGACGGATTACAAAAAAGAGATAATCTCCCAGATAATGCCAAAGAGCAATACATAGAAAGTATTATGAAAGACTCCGAAAATAACTATACAATAGAAGAAATAAACAGAACTAAATTTAAAGATAAAAACATAACAACACCAGAAGAAGCATTTGAACATCTAGGCAAAATTAAAGTAACAAAAGACAATGCATTCTTATTTAAAAATATGAATCAACAAGAGCGAATGGATCAAGCAAAGGTATTGATAAAACAAAGGTAAAATGATATCCTATAGATAATAGGAGTGATTGTATGAGTGGTATATGGCTTCCCTTTGCGGCAGTAACAATAAGTATGTTTTTAGTAATTATCTTTTTTACAAAACAAAATGTTATAACAAAAGAAGTCCAACTTTATAAATGGATGTTAATATTTAATGCTATCTATTGCATAAACGCAGTTTTAGTTTATTTAGTAGCAGAAACAACAAATCTAGTCTGGTTAGTAAGCTTTCTTCAAAAAATTCATTTAAGTCTATTACTAACCATAGGATATTGCTTTATTGTCTATAATTTAATTATTAATAAATTAGAGGAAACAAAGTATGAAAAAATAAAAAACATAACTACAATAATCAATACAATCTTTGTCATATTAATTTTTCTTACACCGATAAAAACAATAGTGATAGGACCAGTTGTAGATGTTGGTGGAATATCTTATATAATTATGATGACGGCGCTATTAACCTATTTTGCAACACTAATTGGACTAAATATTTATTATTTCATCAATAAAAAGGTAAAAATAAAAAAAATAATTCCTATCCTAGTTTTATTATTAATGTTTACTGGTGGACTAATATTAAGAGCATATTTCCCAGAAGTAACAACAGAAACATACTGTATTGCTTTTTCTTTATTAATTATGTACTTCACAATAGAAAATCCAGATATCAAAATGATAGAAGAATTAAATCTTGCCAAAGAACAAGCAGAACGTGCAAATCGAGCTAAAAGTGATTTTTTATCCAGTAT
This sequence comes from uncultured Bacilli bacterium, assembly GCA_944359885.1. Classification (GTDB taxonomy): domain Bacteria; phylum Bacillota_I; class Bacilli_A; order RF39; family UBA660; genus Faecimonas. The sequence goes on from CALVTC010000012.1 coordinate 10,752, forward strand.
GTCTCATGAGATAAGAACTCCTCTAAATGCTATTGTAGGACTATCAGAAGATGTAAGAGATAATAAAGACTGTCCAGAAAGCATGAAAGAAGACTTAGAAGATATTGTCTCTGCTTCAAAAACATTATTAGAAATAGTAGGTAATATTATAGATATCAACAAGATAGAAAGTAATAAATTAGAAATAACAGAAACATCTTATAATCCAAGAAAGGAAATAGAAACGCTAGCTAGAGTAGAACAAGTAAGAATAAAAGATAAACCAATTGATTATCGCATTAAAATAGCAGAAGACATTCCTTATCATTTAATTGGCGACAAAACACATGTAAAACAAATTGTCAACAATCTACTATCCAATGCCATTAAATATACAGATAAAGGTTTTGTAGAATTAAATATGCGATGTATTAATAAAGATAACATCTGTTTACTAATAATTAGTGTAAGAGATAGTGGAAGAGGAATTAAACAAGAAGATGTAAATAAATTATTTACTAAGTTTGAACGTCTAGATATAGAAAAAAATCAAACTATAGAAGGAACTGGACTAGGACTTGCTATTACAAAAAAATTAGTAGAATTAATGCATGGAACAATTAATGTAGAGAGTAGATATAAAGAAGGTTCTATCTTTATGGTCCAAATACCACAAAAAATAGATATAAATATAAAACCATCCAAAGAAGATACAAAAGTAATTACACCAACAAAAAACATAAGTATTTGTGGTAAGAAAATATTAATTGTAGATGACAACAAACTAAATATTAAAGTAGCGAAAAAAGCACTTCAACCATATGAAGTAATCATAGATGAATGTTACAATGGAGAAGAATGCTTAAAGAAAGTAAAAGAAAATCAATATGATGTTATATTAATGGATATTATGATGCCAGTCATGAGTGGAACGACAACTCTAAAAAAATTACAAGAAGAAGAAAAACAAATTCCACCCGTAATCGCTGTAACCGCAGATGCCATTGCTGGAGCACAAGAAAGATATTTAAAAGAAGGATTTGTAGACTATATTGCCAAACCATTTACAAAAAAGCAAATAAAAGAAAAACTAGATAAAGTATTAGGAAAAGAAGAAGACAAAGTAGAACTTCTATAAACAAGAGGTGATAATATGAAAATAGAAAAAAATTGGGAAGACTATGAATTAATAGCAACATCTAATGGGCAAAAATTAGAGCGCTGGAAAGATATTTACTTGCTAAGACCAGATCCTCAAGTAATCTGGAATCAAGGTGATTTACTAGAAAAATATCACTCCATAATTCATGCAGTATATCATAGAAGTAAAAAAGGAGGAGGTAGTTGGGAAAATCTAAAACCAGTACCATCTTCTTGGCAAATAAATTATCATAATTTGACATTTAACATTAAACAAATGGGATTTAAACATACAGGTCTATTTCCAGAACAAGCTGTAAACTGGGACTATATGATTGAAAAAATAAAAAAAGAAAATCGTAAAATTAAAGTTCTAAACTTATTTGCCTATACCGGAGGAGCAACGGTTGCCTGTCTGTCAGCAGGAGCAAGCGTTACTCACGTAGACTCTTCTCGTGGAATGGTAGATTGGTGTAAAGAAAATGTCAAAGCAAGTGGATATGAAAAAGCAGAGGTTAGATACCTAGTAGATGATGTTGTCAAATTTGTAAAACGTGAGATAAGACGAGGAAACCATTATGACGCAATTATTATGGATCCCCCAAGTTATGGTCGAGGAACTAATAAAGAAGTATGGGATATTGAAAAGAGTCTAAATTACTTAGTAGAGTTATGTACAGAAATTTTATCAGAAGATCCTTTGTTTTTTATAATTAACTCTTATACAACAGGACTATCATCTATTGTATTAAAAAACATTTTAACGCTTACTGTAGACAAACATAAAAAAGGAAAAATCACAAATGGTGAGATTGGACTAAGAGGAACAAAAGATAATTTAATCTTACCATGCGGAATCTATGGATTATGGGAAAAAAACGATGAAGATTAATATTTTATATGAAGATAATCACTTATTGGTAGTAGAAAAACCAATCAACGTATTAAGTCAAAGTGATAATACCAAAGATAAAGACTTACTGACATTAGTAAAAGAATACATCAAAGAAAAATATCACAAACCTGGTAATGTTTACGTGGGATTAGTTCATAGACTAGACCGTCCCGTAGGCGGGATTATGGTATTTGCCAAAACATCAAAAGGATCCTCCAGGTTATCAGAACAAATAAAAAACCATAAAATGAAAAAATATTATCTTGCTATTGTAAATGGAATTATAAAAGAAGATAAAGGATTTTATCATGATAAAATAAAACGTCTTCCTAATGGGTCTAGTGTAGTAAGCAAGGAAGGAAAGGATGCCATTCTTGACTATGAAGTACTAGAAAGAAATAAAAAGAAAAATAAGACACTAGTTAAAATTTCTCTAAAAACAGGAAGACATCACCAAATAAGAGTACAGTTTTCCTATCACCAACATCCACTATGTGGAGATCAACGATACGGAAATCAAGACAAAACACAAATTGCCTTATATGCCTATCGTTTGGAATTCTACCATCCCATCACCAAGGAAAAATTAGTATTTACACATCTTCCACCTAAAATAGACCATTGGACAGAATTTACAGTGTCAAACTATGTACATTAGATAAAATGTTTGCAATTGCAGACATTTTTTGTTATCATAATATTAGAATAAAAGTAGAGGGAGTCGATATAATTATGGAATTTAGTTTAGAATGGTTTACATCTATACCAGGTTTATTAATAACAGGAGGAGTATTATTATTATTAATTGCCTTAATTATTTTAATTGCTACATCTGGCAAGAAAAAGAAAGAGAAAAAAGGAGAAAATGCCCAAGTAGCAGAGCAACCAGCTCCATCTCCTCAAATGGCCGCAGTACCACAACCAACTGCTCAAACTGGAGCAGCACCAGAAATGAATTCACCAGCTGTATCTGCAGGAAATATTATGGATATACCGGCTCCAGTTGCAGCAATGCCACAACCAGGAGTTATGCCTAACCAAAATGCAACAATGCAAATGCCAACTACAGAAGTACCACCTGTAATGGACCCTATGACACAACCTACAGTACAACAAACTCCAGTAGTAGAGGCAAACGTGGTAACTCCAGAATTGATGAGTCAAACATTAGAACCAACTCCAGGTGTAAATACAAATACCAATATTAATACTGTCCAAGAGTCTGTAATCACAGAACCAACACAAGATTTACCACATTTAGAACAACAACCAGTAATACCAACTGTAGATTTATCTGCACCTGTACAAGAAATGCCATCGATAGCACCAGCGGTAGATTCTAATCCATTTCAACCAATGGCAACAGCACCAATAGTAGAACCTACTCCAGTACAAGAAGCACCAACTATTGCTCCAACAATAGAGCAAACTCCAGTACAAGGAATTGCTCCAGCGATAGCTCCAACAGTAGAGGCAACACCTATACAAGAAGTGTCACCTGTTGCACCAACAATAGAACAAGCACCAACAATACCAACTATAACACCAGCAGTAGAGCAACCAATTCAACAAGAACAACCAGTACAACAAGGACCAGTAATCTATGGAGGAGCAAACCCTATCGTACCAGAAATTAATATTCAACAACCACAACATCAAATTTATGGAGGAGCAAATCCTTTAGAAAATACACAATCTATTCCAATTTCAAATCTTGTAGGTCCCGCACAACAAAATGTAGTTCAAACACCTACTCCAGAACCAACTATTGTAACACCACAGCAACCACAACAAATAAATCCAGTAGTTGGTCAGACAAATAACATGGGACAATAAAAAAGCGACAAGCTTTTTTTCTTTCTAAATAGATGTTAAAAAACATTATCTTAACTATCTATATCATAATCATCGCAATAGCAATAGGAGTAGCTATACTATCAAACCATATAACAGAAACAGGAATCATTGAATTTGGAAAAACTGCCCTAATAGAAGTAGAAAGTGATATATTAAAACCAAAGACTGTAACAGGGGACTTAGTCCTTATAGATACAACAGATAAAACGCTAACAGAAGAAGATATTATTTCCTATGTCACTTTAGAAAAAGGAAACACCATTATTCGAACCAATCAAATCGCTGCAATCACCAAAGATAGTCAAAATAAAAATATTTATTCTTTAAAAAGAGAAGATGGAACCATTGAAAATATTGATGATAGTTGCATTCTAGGTACCTATAAAATGACAATTCCATACCTGGGTATCGTTTTAAATTTTATACTATCGCAAGAAGGATTCTATGCAGTAACATTACTACCAGCGATAATTCTTTTCTTAGGATTTACTATTAATTTTTCTCTTAGTTTAGTAAAATCAGAAAACAAATAGGCCAAAAATGGTCTTTTCTTTTTTTTTAAAGGATTTAATGATATAATAAAGCTGGGTGATTACATGAAGAAAGTCTCGATATTATCTCTACATCTAGGTTATGGTGGAATTGAAAAATCAATTGCTGCCCTAGCAAACATTCTCTGTGAAAAATATGAAGTAGAAATCATTTGTATTTATAAGCTATATGATAAACCAGCATTTGATATCAAAGATAAAGTAAAAATAACATATCTAATAGAAAGCAACTTACCAGTAAGAGTAGCAACTTATAAAGTTTTGCTTTTTCACGGCCACTGGATAAAATTATTAAAAAAATTAACGAAGGACTATTTTTCTAAATTAAAATTTATATCATTTATAAAAGACGCTACTGCTGGTATCTTCATGTATTCAAAACGTCATAAAGAAACAAAAAAGGCAATTGAACAAAGTAATGCCAATATTATGATTTCAACTAGGACTTTTTTAAACGAATGGTTATCTTTATATGCAAATGATCATGTATTAAAAATAGGCTGGGAACATAATCACCATCACAACAATGAAAAATATGCTCTAGACGTGGTAAGAAGTAGTAAAAATCTAGACTACTTTGTACTAGTATCCCAAGACTTAACAAAGTTCTATAAAGAAAAGTTAAAAAACTATCATTGTAAATGCATCTATATTCCTAATATGTTAGATAATGTTCCTAAAACACTATCTCCATTAACAGAAAAAAGACTAGTATCAGTAGGAAGACTATCCAAAGAAAAGGGACAACTTGACTTATTAAAAATATTTTATGAACTTTCTAAAAAACATCCATCTTGGCACTTAGATATTATTGGAGATGGTCCTGAAAAAGAAGAATTAGAAGCATTTATAAAGAAAAACCACTTAAAAGAGAAAGTAACTCTTCACGGATTTAGATCCAAACACTATATTGATAAAATTCTAAATAAATCTTCTCTTTATTTAATGACCTCTTACACAGAATCATTTGGCATTGTTTTATTAGAAGCTATGTCTCATGGTATTCCATGTATAGCTTTCTCTTCTGCCGAAGGAGCAAGAGAAATTATCAGTAGTGGAAAAAATGGCTATATCATTAAAAATAGAAATAAACAAGCAATGATTAAAAAAATAGAAGATTTAATGGAAGATGAAAAAACAAGAAAAAAAATGGGGAAAGAAGCTAGAAAAACAATAAAACCATATACTTTAGAAGTGATACAAGAAAAATGGTATAATTTATTAGAAAAGAAGGAACTAAAATGAAAAGAAATGTATTATTTATTTCATCAACAGGGGGACATTTAGATGAATTAATGCAATTAAGTCCCATGTTTAAAAAATATGATTATCATATTATTACAGAAAAAACAAAATCTAATCTTTTATTAAAGAAAAAATATAAAGATAAAATTGCTTACTTGGTATATGGAACAAAAGACCATAAACTATCATATCCTTTTAAACTATTTTACAACTGTCTAAAAAGTGCCTATTTATATTTAAAATTTCATCCAGACTATATCATCACGACTGGTACCCATACAGCAGGCCCAATGTGTTGTATAGGAAAGATTTTAGGTAGTAAAATTATCTATATAGAAACATTCGCCAATATCACAACAAAAACCGCAACAGGAAAACTTTTATATCATATTGCAGACCACTTCATTGTACAGTGGCCTTCTATGAAAAAACTATATCCAAAAGCAATAGATGGGGGATGGATTTATTAATGATATTTGTAACATTAGGAACACAAGATAAAAGTTTTCATCGTCTATTAGAAGCAATTGATAAGTCGATTGAAAAAGGAGAAATCAAAGAAAAAGTAATTGTACAAGCAGGGTATACAAAATATGAATCAAAAAACATGGAAATATTTGATCAAATCAGTCAAGAAGAGTTCAACAAATTAATGTCTAGATGTAGTCTATTAATCACACATGGTGGAGTAGGATCAATTCTAACAGCGATAAAAAAAGGGAAAAAAGTAATTGCGGCACCAAGATTAAAAAAATATAAAGAACATACCAATGATCATCAAAAACAAATTATTAAAGAATTAGAAAGCCAAGGTTATATACTAGCACTAAGAGATTTCAATCAATTAGGAAAAGTATTAAAAAAAGCAGAAAGATTTAAACAAAAAAAATTTACATCCAATACAGAGAATATGATTTCATTACTAGAAAATATGATAGAAGAAGATAACCACATCTCTTGGTATAATAAAATAAAGGAACTTTTATGGTATGCCTTCTTCGGAGTTCTAACAACCCTAGTAAATATTATAAGTTTCTATCTATTAGATAAAACTGGTATTAATGTCTATATAAATAACTTTATTGCTTGGTTCTTATCTGTATTATTTGCCTTTTTTACGAATAAATTATTCGTCTTCCAATCAAAATCTTTAGATAAAAAAGTTATGACCAAAGAAATATTATCCTTCTTTTTCTTTAGAATATTATCACTGGGAATTGATATGCTTGGAATGTATATTTGTATTAGTTTAATAAATCTTTCTAAAATGTTATCAAAAATAATAATGAATATTATTGTAATTGTTGCAAACTACGTATTTAGTAAAATATTTATCTTTAAAACAAAAGAGGAATCATAACCTCTTTTTTTGACGAAAACTTGTCAAGAACTCCCTGTATTACTATACAAAAAAATAAAAAAATGATACGATAATAATGATAAGGTGGTAAAAATATGACAAAGCAAGTAAAGATTCTTTTCATTTCAGGAACCCTTCTTTTAACAATAGGACTAATTACAAACTTCACTATGAATTTAAGACTAGACAAAGAAGAAGTAAAAAAAAGAATGGATGTAGTAAATGATACTTATGAGCAATTTCGTCAAGAAGCAAAAACATTAAATACAACAAGAGATTCCCTATATGAAAATGAATTTTCTAATCTATATTTTGAAACACTAAACTCAACTATTAACCCTTGCTTTCTTAAATTACAAACCTATGAACAAGAACTAGACAAAGTAACTATCCTTGCCGAAAAACTAGAAAAAAGCTGTGAAAATATCTATTTTCCGGAAAAAGAGGCCAATACAAAATGCCAAGTATTTGCAACGTCTTACGAAGAAATGATGAATTATTTTATCAACGATATTAAACAAGTAAATAACTATATAGAAGAATACAACACTTATAACGAGGAAAATCAAACGGGAGTAGCTCCAATATCAAAATATAATACAACAAAACAATATATCGATTTTAATAAAGATAAAGAATATATAGGAAAGGAAGATTTTTAGTATATGGAAACAAATATGAATATACAACAAACAAATATTCCTTCGACCATTCCAAAAAAGAAACATCAAAAAAAATCTCTAAAGAAAAAAATGATAATAATAGGAAGTATCTTCCTTTTATTAGGACTATCAACATTTCTATTTTTATTTTATGGACCATGGCCAGGTTTTCGTAACTTTTGGATTACATCAGCAATGACAACCATGAGTCATCAATATCTAGCAACTTGGTTTTATAGTGACGAGACCATTCAAGAGGTATTAGAAGCAAATAAAATTATTGAAGTAGGAGAAGTAAGTGACCCTGATTTAATTACCTTTCGTAAATATAATGGAAATCTGATGATTTATAAAAATAAATATGAAAAAGAAATATTAACAAAAGATCCAGATAATGATTTATATAAAGTAATTAATATTAGTGGAAAAACTTATCAAGGATATTTAGTTGCGATATATGATCCTTCTAAAGTTTCTATTGCTACATCAAAATATTTAGGGACAAGAGGAGAAGCAATTACTACCGTTGCAAAAAGAGAAGATGCTATAATTGCTATGAATGCAGGTGGATTTTATGACCCTGATTGGAACTCAAATGGAGCAATACCTCATGGTACAGTAATCAAAGATGGGAAAATAGTAAGCGATTTTCAAGATGCCAATATGGGAGGCGGATTTATTGGCTTTACGAAAGATGATAAACTAGTTTTAGGAAAAATGTCCAAAGAAGAAGCATTAGAAATAGGATATCGAGATGCTGTTGAATTTGGCCCATTCTTAATTGTTAATGGAAAAAGTTCTTTTATCAAAGGAAATGGTGGATGGGGAATTGCACCACGTACCGCAATTGGACAAAGAAAAGATGGAATTGTCTTATTCCTAGTAATTAATGGAAGAATACCATCAAGTATTGGAGCAGATATGACAGACTTAACAGAAATTATGGAAAACTATGGTGCCTATAATGCTGCTAATCTAGACGGGGGATCCTCAACAGAACTAGTAATAAAAAACAAGATTATTAACACACCAGTCGCAGGTGGAGAAAATGGTCTAAGAGATATGTCCACATTTTGGATAGTAAAAGAGTAAAATATGATATAATAAAAAAGAAGGGATAACATGAAACTATATTTAAGACCAGTAACCATATTTGATGAAAGAATAGTAGACGATTTTGCCAAAGAGCACTATGCTTTAAATGAAAAAATAGAAGCAGGAGACTGTTCATTAATTCTAGGAAAAACATATGACGAATATGAAAATTTTTATGATTGGTACAAAGCAGAAGAAAAACTAGACCAAGAAATATTAAAAAAAGGTCAAGTAGGCTGTTCTACTTACTTAGTGCTCTCTAAAGAAGATGACTACTTAATTGCTTTATTAGATATTAGACATTCTCTAGAATATAAACATGGAGAAGTCTATGGACATATTGGAATAGATATAAGACCAACAGAAAGAAATAAAGGACACTACAAAGAAATATTAAAATTATCTCTAGAACTTGCTAGAAACTACAAAATAGAAAAAATAGTAATTGCCTGCGAATACACTAATATTCCTTCTAAAAGAGGAATTGAACATGTATTTGGAAAAGATTATAAAACAATCCCAGTAGAGGGAACCTATTATCTAGTTTATGAAAAAGAAATAACAAAGGAGGACTAACATGTTTATAGCTTACGAAAGAATCAGTCAAGATATAGTAGATGCCTGTGGAAGTATAGGAATTGCCAATATATTAAGTATTACAAAAAAGATATTAAACATAATTCAAATTATAGGGCCCATTTTAGCTATGGTTGCCCTAGCGATTTGTTTTATAAGATTAATGACTAATCCCGATGAGAAAAAATATAAGGCAGGCCTAAAAAATAGCATTACGGCTCTAGTATTATTATTCTTAATTCCATTCCTAGTGAATCTAACAATGAGTCTGGCAGATGAATCATTTGATATTGCAAAATGTTGGAATAATGCAGAAGCAGTTATTTCATCAGAAAGTGAAAACACCTATGTAGATACTGGTGAAGGCAATAGACAAAATGTCATTTTAAAACCAGAAGATTACGAGTAAATACATCAAAAACAAGGAGGAATATACAATGAAAAAAATAATGGATGGAAATGAAGCATGTGCCCATGTATCTTATAATTTTACAGATGTTGCAGGAATATATCCAATTACACCAGCATCTCCTATGGCAGAACTAACAGATCAGTGGTCTAACGAAGGAAAGAAAAACTACTTTGGCATGCCAGTTAAAGTAGTAGAAATGGAATCAGAAGCTGGTGCTGCCGGAATGGTACACGGATCTTTACAAGCAGGTTGCCTAACAACAACATACACTGCTAGTCAAGGATTATTATTGATGATTCCAAATATGTATAAAATTGCTGGAGAACTACTACCATGTGTTATCAATGTCGCTGCAAGATCCCTTGCTACTCACGCTTTATCTATATTTGGAGATCATCAAGATATTTATGCTGTAAGAGGAACAGGATTTGCGATGCTTGCCTCATCCTCTGTCCAACAAGTAATGGACTTAACTGGAGTTGCCCATCTTTCTGCTATCAAAGGAAGAGTACCATTTGTAAACTTCTTTGATGGTTTTAGAACAAGTCATGAATTACAGAAAGTAGAAGTAATAGACACAGAAAAATTAAAAGATTTAATTGACCAAAAAGCATTACAAGAATTTAGAGATAGAGCTCTAAATTCAGAGTCCCCAGTAACAAGAGGTACCTCACAAAATGAAGATATTTATTTTCAGGCAACAGAAGTTAGAAATACATATTATGACAAAATCCCTGACATTGTAAATGATTACATGCAAGAAATTAATAAAATAACAGGAGAGGACTATGCTCCATTTAATTACTACGGTAGTGAAACTGCTAATAAAGTAATTGTTGCCATGGGAAGTGTTTGCGAGACAATCAAAGAAACAATTGACTATCTAGGCAAAAAAAGAAATGACTTAGGATTATTAGAAGTACATCTATATCGTCCATTCAGTGCAAAATATTTCTTAAAGGCACTACCAAAATCAGTAAAAAAGATTGTAGTTCTAGACCGCACAAAAGAACCAGGATCTGCTGGAGAACCTCTATATCTAGATGTTGTAAAAACAATCAAAGAAGTAGAAGGGAAAGTAAAAGTATTAGGAGGACGATATGGATTATCTAGTAAAAATACAACACCAGCAATGATTAAAGGAATCTTTGACTACATGGATAAAAAAGATGCCCATACAAACTTTACAGTAGGAATTACAGATGACGTAACAAACCTTTCAATTGATTATGATAAAGACTTCCGTCTACCATCCAATAACGTTGAATTCTTAATATATGGTTATGGAAGTGATGGAATGGTAAGTGCTTGTAAAGATATTATGAAGTTAACTGGTACTTATACAAGAGCTTATGTACAAGGATATTTCCAATATGATTCAAAAAAATCTGGAGGAATTACCATGTCTCATTTAAGAATGGGAAATAAACCAATCAAGGCAACATACTATGTAGAAAATCCATCCATGGTAGTCTGTACCAAAGAGTCCTATCTACAAAAGATGAGAATGTTAGATAAAATAAAAAAGAATGGTATTTTCTTATTAAATACGAATAAGAATAAAGATGAAATTTTAAAAGAAATGACTTCTCATGATAAAAAGATTTTACAATCAAGAAATATAAAATTCTATATCGTAGATGCTGGTCGAATTGCTGCTGATAATGGTTTATCAGGAAAAATTAGTGCTATTATGGAAACTTTAATCTTTAAATTAGGAAAAATTATGGACTTTGATTTTACAGTACAAAAAATCAAAGAAAGCCTAGCAGCAAAATTTGCCAATAAAAGCGGAGGAATTGTAGAGAAAAATATCAAAGCGATGGATTGCAGTATCAACAGCTTAGTCCAAGTAAAATTACCAGTGGTAGACTACGTAGAAGAATTTCCAAGAAAAAAAGATATGTTTGAACTTATCAGTAGTATGGAAGGAGACTCTCTTCCAGTTAGTAGCTTTATAAAGAGTCCAGATGGAACTTTTGAAGCAGGCACGACCAAAAGAGAAAAAAGAAGTATTTCAGATATTGTTCCATGCCATCTTAGTGAGAATTGTATCGCTTGTAATCTCTGCTCTCTAGTGTGTCCACATGCTGTGATACGTCCATTCTTATTAGATGAAAAAGAAGTAATGGATGCTCCAGACAGTCTAAGAGAAAAACTAATTCCTGCCAATATTAAAGACCAAAATTTAATGTATACAATAGGAATTAGCATACCAGATTGTACAGGATGTGGATTATGTGAAAATATTTGTCCTGGTAAAAAAGGTGCCAAAGCATTGGTAATGAAGATAAAAGAAGAATTAGAAGAAGATAAAATAAAAGAAGAATATGAATATTTATTTAACGAAGTAACCGAAAAAGATGTAATGCCAACAACTACAGTAAAAGGTAGTCAATTTAAAACTCCAAAATTTGAGTTCTCAGGAGCTTGTGCTGGTTGTGGAGAAACTCCGTACTTAAAACTTTTAACACAACTATTTGGCGATAGAATGATTATTGCTAATGCAACGGGATGTTCATCTATTTATGGTGCATCAACCCCATCCATGCCATATTCCGTTCCATGGGCAAATTCACTATTTGAAGATAATGCTGAATATGGATATGGTATGAAAATAGCAGATGAAACTATTAAGGCAAGAATTAAACATTTAATCATGGAAAATATCAAAGATGTTAAAAAATCTCAACAAGAAACTTATAAAAACTATGTAGAAAATACAACCATGGAAAATGCAAATGAATTATTAAAAGTAATAGATGAGACAAAAATCAAAGAATTATTGCCATTAAAGAATTTTATCAAACCAAAATCAGTATGGATGATAGGTGGAGATGGTTGGGCATACGATATCGGATATAACGGAATTGACCATGTTTTAGCAAACAAGGAAAATGTAAATATTTTAGTGCTAGATACCGAAGTATATTCAAATACAGGTGGACAGGCATCAAAATCAACAAGAACTGGTGCTGTTGCGAAATTTGCATCTGCCGGGAAACAAACAGCAAAAAAGGACCTAGCAAAAATGGCATTGACATATCCACATGTTTATGTCGCAACAATATCGTTAGGTGCCAATCCTAGTCAAACTATTAAAGTACTGCAAGAAGCGGAAAAGTATAATGGACCATCTATTATTATTGCTTACGCACCATGTATTGCTCAAGGTATCATTAAAGGAATGAAAAACTCTATTGTAGAAGAAAAAGAAGCAACACAATCTGGTTACTTCCCAATTTTCCACTATAACCCTATTACAAAAGAGTTTAAAATGGATAGTAAAGGCGACTTCAGCAAATATGAAGACTTTATTCTAGAAGAAGACAGATATCGTTCATTAGAAAAAATTTCTAAAAACCATAAACAACTACTAGAACAAAATAAACAACAAGCACAAGAACGTTATGAATATTATACTTCTCTAGCAGAAAATAAAAAACCACAATAAAAGGATTGATTCCGACAGGAAAACAATCCTTTATTTTTTTCTAATAGTAAGACAATACTCTACATTTTTTTACAAATTTTTACGCTATAATCAAATTCATAAAGGTAGCTACTTTATGATTTAGCGTTGATTTATCTATCTATTCTTATGTTTGACTATCTTTTTGACTATTTAAACATCAAGATATTTCCCTTTTCTTTTAAAACTTATAAAATTTGTCGAGATTATATTCTTATGTTGTCTTATTTCGTTTATTTTATGTAGTAATTAAGATAAATATTATATATTAAACTCAAATTTTTCTATCTTTTTAAACTTAAGTAAAGTATAAATTTTCGTCTTTTCTATTCTTAATTCAACATAAAAAATTTGACTAAAACTTTGACTAGTTAAGAAAGCATATTCTCTTGAATTTAAGTAAATTTGGCTCCTTAAAAGGGAATTTTCATTGTCAAAAGGGTAAAAATATAGTATATTTAGAGTAGAAAAGAATCGAAAAACGACTAAAATGTGCATCATAGAGTAACTACCTTTATGATTCTATGATGCCAAGTGGAAATGTATCTGGATCTACTAATATAACAATAATAGTAAAAGATAGTACTGCGAAGAGTTTTATAGAGGCAAGACTTAGTGATGTTTCTAAACCTGGAGCAGTAACAATTGCCTAATATTATATTTCAAATATATTATTTTTATAAACGAAAAAGAAGACCTCGGCAAAGGTCTTCTTTACTTTTCATCTAAGAGGTTGCACCCCCTGAAGGGCAACCTCAAAAAAGAATAAAAAGGGGTTGGCTAGTGTGATACTAGCGACCAATTCGCCTAATTCCGAATTGGTAGTTCCTATACTAACCGAAAGAGGGTAATTTGTCAATAAAAAAGTAAAAAAAATTCAAAAAAAATAAAATGTCGTATTTTAAAAAAGATAAAAGAAATTGTAAAAAAGGTTGGAAAATACCAGTCGAAATATGTTATAATATGCAAGAAGGAAGTGATAGAGTGGCAGAATTAAAAGACGTAAAAGGAATAGGTCCCAAGTCTCTTGCTTTATTAAATAAAATTAATATTTATACCGTAGAAGATCTAGTAACTCATTATCCATTTCGATACGAAATACTAGAAAGAAATAACTTACAAGAAGTAGAAGATGGAGAGAAAATTGTAATCGATGGAAGAGTAGAAAGTATTCCAATTTTAATGCGCTTTAAAGCAGGTTTAAACAAGATGAACTTTAGACTAGTAACACCATCTGGTGTTGTAGGAGTATCTATATTTAATAGAGCGTTTCTTAAAAGTCAATTAGTTGTTGGCACTGGTGTTACTGTAATTGGAAAACTAGACAAGAAGAAAAATGTTATTACTGCCGCAGATATCAAATTAGAAACACTATCCAATAAAGTGAAAATCGAACCAGTTTATCATGCAACAAGTGGTCTAACAAATAAGAATATATCAACTTATATTAATATGGCTTTACTACAATTTGGAAGAGAAATACCAGACTATATTCCAGAAGAATACATGGAAAGATATAATTTTTCTAATAAAAAAACATCACTAAATCTAATTCATAATCCATCGACACAACAAAAACTAAAAGAAGTAACAATCCGATTAAAATATGAAGAGTTATTTGCTTTTATGTTTAAAATTAATTACTTAAAATTAGAAAATAAAAAGAAAAAACAGGGACTAGAAAGAAAAATAGACAAAGAAAAATTACAGGAATTTATTAAAAGTTTACCTTTTGAATTAACAAATGATCAACAAAAGGCCGTAAATGAAATTGTAGAAGACTTAGAAGCTAGTCACAGAATGAACAGACTTTTACAAGGAGATGTTGGTAGTGGTAAAACAATCGTAGCATTTCTTGCTATGCTAGCAAATCATCTAAGTGGATTTCAAAGTGCACTAATGGCACCCACTGAAATTCTCGCAACACAACACTTCCATAACTTAGAAAACTTTTTACAAAATAATCAAAATAAAGAAAATAGTAATATAAAAATAGCATTATTAACTGGTTCTACTTCTAAAAAAGATAAGCAAAAAATTTATGAAGAATTAAAAAATGGAACCATTAGTATGGTAGTTGGTACACATGCTTTAATTCAAGAAGAAGTAGAGTATCATAACCTAGGTTTAGTAATTACGGATGAGCAACATCGATTTGGAGTCCATCAAAGAGCTAACCTTCAAAATAAAGGTAAAAAACCAGATGTTCTATATATGAGTGCGACACCAATCCCTAGAACTTATGCCTTAACTATTTTTGGAGATATGGATGTATCTACAATTAAAGAACGTCCTAAGGGAAGACAAAAAATAGATACTGTAGTAAAGAAAAATAGCGAAATAAAAGATGTATTAGAAATGATGTATAAAGAATTGAAACAAAATCACCAAGTATATGTTATTGCACCATTAATTGAAGAAAGTGAAAATTCAGATCTTGCAACAGTATGTCAATTACGAGATCAGATGAAGCTTGCTTTTAAAGATCGATATAAAATAGATATCGTTCATGGTAAAATGGCAAGTGCAGCTAAAGATATGATTATGCAACAATTTTCAGAAAACAAAATTCAAATATTAATATCTACAACAGTAATCGAAGTAGGAGTAGATGTACCCAATGCAACTACAATGGTAATATTTGATGCTGATCGTTTTGGACTATCGACACTTCATCAATTACGTGGACGTGTGGGAAGAGGAGAATCTAAATCACAATGTATTCTAGTAAGTGATAGTGACGCTTCTCGATTAAAAATAATGGAACAAGTAGATGACGGATTTAAAATCAGTGAGGAAGATTTCAAATTAAGAGGTCATGGCGACCTATTTGGAACAAAACAAAGTGGAGATATGGCCTTTAAGATTGCTAATATCAGATTAGATTATAAAATACTACTACAGGCAAAAAAAGATTCTAAAGAATATTTATTAAATAAAGAAACGGATAATGACCCATTAAAAATAAAATTAATTGAGTCAATTACCAAAGGATAAAACACGAAAAAATCGTGTTTTTTCTATTGTGAAGATTCAGGATAGATAATTGACAAAAGCAAGAAAAGACGATAAAATCGTAGTAGAATAAAGTAAGAGGTATGGTACATGAAAAATGAAAAAGGATTTACACTAGTTGAATTAATTGTCGTAATTGCCATCATGGGTGTCATCTTAGTATTAGCATTGCCACAAATAGGTAGAATTCAGTCATCTAATAGAGATAGAAAATATGAAGCGTATGAAGGATCTATTGAAGGGGCAGCTAAGTTATATATAGATAGTCATGGTAGAGATTTATTTGGAAATAACGACTCTGGATGTATTCAAATCAAATATTCAGAATTAAAAAACAGTAATCTAATAAAAGACTTTGGAAGTACAGAAATAACTTGTAGTGACGATACAGAAACTTATGTTGAAGTACGTAAAGTAAATGATAGTTATAGATATGCAACAGCTATTACTTGTAAAAACAATACAACTGGAGAAATTGAATATCAAAAAACAATTAACAGTGAATTTGCATGTGTAAATGAACCTGATGAAGATGTTCCAACAGTAACTATATCACCAGATTCATCAGATTGGAAAAGACCAGAGGATTTAAACATTACGGTAAAAGTTGCTGATGGAAGTGGATTAAATAGAAATATTGGAATCACTTATTATTGGACAGATATCAATGGAAACAAAGTAAGTGAAGATTATCATTATAGTTATAAAAATAAAAAGAACGTCCAAACAGTAAGTTATAAAATTCCAGCAAAGAACATTCCAGATACAACAGGACAGTATTATTTAGTTGTAGGGCCATGGAGTTCTACTAATACGAATGGAATTCAAGACGTACTAGGAAACTCAAAAGCTTCTCAAGATCAAGCAGGTATTTATAAGATTGATACAACAGCTCCATCCTGTGGAACGGCAAGCGGATCTAAGACAAATTGGACAAATCAGAATTTTACAATTACACAATATTGTAGTGATAGTCAAAGTGGATGTAAGCAAACAAGTTTTCCTAAATCATATTCTACAACGACTAAAACAGATACAATTACTATAGAAGATAATGCTGGAAATAAAACGCAATGTGATGTAAATGTATATTTAGATAAAGATAAACCAACTTGCGGAAGTGTAATTGGAGGTAGTACAACCTGGGCACCAGGACCAAAAACAATTAGTGTTGGCTGTAATGATAAATCTACAGGAAGTGGATGTAGTCGTTCAAGATTTGAACAAACATTTAATACGGATGGAGAAAAAGACTATATTAGTATTTCTGATAATGCTGGAAATACAACATCTTGTGAAGTCAACAAATATATTAAAAATGAACCACCTCAATGTCCAATACTAACAACCTCAACACCAGCATTTACATGGACAAACAAAGATATAACATTTAATTTTAAGTTTGCATCAGGTACAACCCGCTGGGAATGGTACACAGATCAATACGGATCAATGTATAACTGGGGATTTAATTCTACAAGTGTCACATCTAAATCAATATCAGGTGAAGGAAAAAGAAAAATCATGGTAAAAGTATATGATGCTGCTGGAAATTCAAGAGAATGTTTTGCAGATCAAGAGTACTGGATTGATAAAACTGCACCAGCTTGTCCATCTATTTCAACATCAGTACCGACATTTACATGGACAAACCAAAAAGTAAATTTTGTATTTGGATTTAATTCAGACACAACGCAATGGGAATGGTTTACAGATCAAGGTGGTTCTATGTATAGCTGGGGAACGAGGTCTACAAGTGATATCGATGAAACAATATCTTCATATGGAAAAAGAAGAATTACAGTAAGAGTTTACGATGCTGCTGGAAATACAAGAGATTGTTTTACAGATCATCAGTATTGGATTGATACCAACCCTCCATATGCACCACTTTTCCTTGGAATAAGGAGAACAGGTGGTAAGGCATATGTAGTATCTAATACTTGTATGAATGTTGGTGGTAATGTATATAATGTAAGCTGTGATATTAGAACAAGTTCGTTTGACTATTTCTTTGAAGTAGATAGATGGGAACAAGATGTTGATGGAGGATCAGGCCTAAGTCACGAAGAATATATTTGGAATCATGATGGTGGAGGCCGAAGATGTACTAGCTGGACTACAGAGTGTGGAAACATGGTAGCATCAACACCATCTGATCGCGCAACATATATAGACTATAGAATTAGATTAGTTGATAATGCTGGAAATATTGGACCATACTTGCAAATAAACTTTACTTTAGGATAAAGAGGTGAAATATGAAGAAAAAAAAGATAGTTGCAATAATAATTATCATAGTAGGAATACTATGTATCGGAGCAGGTATAGTTTTTCTAGTAATAAATTCAGATTCTTCTTTATCTCAAGAAGAAAAAATAAAAATAGCACTAGAAATAATTGAAGAAGAAACAGAGTATACAGAAGAAGACCTTACGTTTCAAGAAATAAATGAAAATAACTACTGTGTCTTTCTAATAAATGAACAAGAAAATGATTGGCAAACAAGATCAATTGCTGTAAATATTGATGACGGAACATATGGTTATATTGTCAGTGATAGTATTGGATTAACAGGCTAGCTTTAGCCTGTTTTAATTTGCTTTTAAACAATAGGTTTGATAAAATAAAATAGGTGATAAAAATGCAAATAAAATCAGTAGATAATCTACTTCAAGCAATTACCGAAAAACTATATATTACAAAAACAAATAAATATAAAAATGTACTACCAGAATTAGAAGAAACTTATAATACAATCATCATAATGTTAATAGAAAACTTAGACTATCAAGAAGTAGATGAAAAAAATTTATTTTCTAACTTAAAAAAAATCAAAATAACTTCAACTAATCAAAATATAGAAGAGTATCAAAAAAAGATAATTCATAAACTAAACAAAGAAGAAGAAATAAAAGCTTATTCTTTTTTACCAACAGGATTAGGTCACTATGAAAACATAGATGAGTTAATGAATCAATTAATAAGGCAGTCTACTTTAGAAGAGAAAAAATATATCTATGTAAATATTAATATAGATGATAAATCTACATTAGAAAACCCATTAAAAAATTTAATAAAAGAATTAAAAAATACGTTATTAATAATTGTCGGAAACAAAGAAAATACGGATGTCCCATTAATTGTATGGTCCGAAAAAGAAAAGAAAAAGTCCTGGATAATACGTCATCCAAATGAAAAAGAATATTCACCATTTATCCATATGTCGCGTGACTTAGAAAAACTATATACTAGAAAAAGACATGATATCTTTAATAGTAAAATTCCATATGGAAAAGTAGAATTTAATGCATTATGTAATCCACATCAACTAAGAACGCTATTAATTTATGAAGAAGATGGCAATATATTAGGCTATATTGAAGGACAAGTTGTAACAACAGAAAGGACTGCTGCTTTAACCGATAGTCGTATTATGCGAATCAATAAGTTGTTTGTAAAAGAAGAAAATAGAAGGCAAAAAATAGGTACAAGACTTTATCAAGCAATCTTAGAAAAGGCAAAAGAAGAAAAGTGTGATCGAATTGAAGTACAAGTTTATAACTTTACACCAGAAGCACAAAGTTTTATGTCAGCTCTTGGATTAGATATATTGTCATATCAATATGAATTTAGAGTTCCTAAAAAATAGAACTGTCAACTCAGTAAATATTTTATCAATAGCAATTGACTTTTTGTGAAATATAATTTATGATTAAGATGCGTGATACATATCACGCCGATATCTCTCACGGTGTTTAAATGTGAGAGTATATTCAACCGAACCCCCTGAAATTCCCCTCGAGAGAGGGGAATACTTTTGTTTATAAGGGATTTTTAACTATTTTGGATTTATCTAGATACTATACTAGATACCAAATATTAGTTTTTAGATACTAAATTATTTTTTTATTAGAGTTTATTTAAATACCTAGATTTAAATTATCTATGGTATTTTTTACATCAGTTAGATTATTAGGAAACATATGAGCATAGGTATCTAATGTTTCTTTAGTACTAGCATGTCCTAAATATTTTGATACAGTTGTTACTGGTTGCCCAGTATTTATTAGTAAAGAAGCACAACTATGTCTAAAAGAGTGTAGTGGGATTCTTCGGATATCTGCATTTTGAGCAATTCTACCATTAATTCTAGCCATCATACCAAAAGTTAATGGATCATGTTCTCCGAAGATAAACCATTTATCATTGAAGCCATAGTACTTCTTTTTTTCATTGTATAAATCTACTAAATCATTATATAAGACATCAGTAAGAGGTAATGTTCTAATACTTTTAGATGTTTTAGGTGGAGTTAATTCATAGTACTTTTGACTATCCTTAACGCTATTAGCTTGTTTAGTAATAGATACTAACTTATTATTCCAATCTATATCAGACCATTGAAGTCCACGACATTCACCACGACGTAATCCACAATAATATAACATTTCAAACATTGCTTTATCATTTAAATTAGTAGTACCTGTTATATATTTTTGAAATTCTTCAAAAGTGTAAACATCTTTTTCTATTTTCATTTCATTTGGGTCTTTAAAGAACTCTATTTTTTTATAAAAACGCATTAGATTTATATCATACATTTTCATTCCCCAATTAAGAATAATCTTTAAGAACTTTTGAACATCATTTCTAGTAGAACATTTAATAGGTTTGTTCCATAAATCTTGTTGGAACTTATGATATAGGTTTCCGTCCATATCTTTTAATTTAACATTTTCAAAATCAGCAAAATATCTTCTTCTTTTTAAATATGTTTCCATTGTTCTTCT
>CALVTC010000013.1 GCA_944359885.1 uncultured Bacilli bacterium
TTAGATAAGACTATGGTTACTAGTATTACAACAAAAGATAACACGGATATTCCAGATAATATCATAGAATGGTGGGACGCATCAGTTGCACAAGATCAAAGTGTCATAGCTTATATCGAAGATGATGGAAGTGGAGGATATAAGGTAACAATAGGAGGAAGAGGAGGAATCATTGCCAATCAGAATTGTGGTGCTTTATTTCTAGATTTTTCCAATATGCAGACTATTGATTTAACCTATCTGGATACGAGTAGAGTTACTCGTATGGATTATATGTTTCGTGGTGTGAGTGTCAAAAGTTTAGATTTAAGTATGTTTAATACCTCAAATGTAACAAATATGACTTATATGTTTAATATTTGTAGCAGTTTAAGCAGTTTGGATGTATCTAATTTTAATACTAGTAAAGTCAGAAATATGTTTGGTATGTTTCGAGACTGTAGTAATTTGTCCAAGGTGAATTTAGGTGATGTTGATACCTCAAGTGTAACTAATATGAGTTTTATGTTTAGTGGTTGTAGTAGTCTAACAAGTCTAGATGTAAGTGGTTTTGATACCTCAAATGTAACAAATATGACTAATATGTTTTACGGGTGCCGTGGTTTAATTAGTTTGAATATGTCTAAATTTAACACAGCAAAAGTGACAAATATGTCTTATATGTTTTTTAGATGTAATCAATTAACAAGTCTAGATGTATCTAATTTTGATACTTCGAATGTTACCGATATGTCTGGAATGTTTAATGGTTGTACTGGTTTAACCAATTTAGTTTTAACAAAGTATGGTTTACCTAATTATTTTGATACTAGTAAGGTAACTAATATGAGTAGTATGTTTTATAATTGTGAGAAGCTTGAAACATTAGATGTTTCTAGATTTGATACTTCAAGTGTGGTGGATATGTCTAATATGTTTAGAGCATGTAATCAATTAACCAGTTTAGATGTTTCCAAATTTGATACAAGTAAGGTAACTAATATGAGCTATATGTTTCTCAATTGTGAAAATTTAACTAGTCTAGATGTAAGGAATTGGAATACTTCGAATGTAACTGATATGCAATGGTTGTTTGCTCAGTGTAAAAAATTAACTTCATTAGATGTAAGCAATTGGAATACTTCTAATGTTACCAATATGTACTCTACTTTTGCTAACTGTCATGCCTTAGAAAGTATTACCTTTGGAGAAAATTGGGATACTAGTAACGTTACAACGATGAGAAATATGTTTAATACTTGTTATAATTTAACTAGTTTAGATTTGAGTATGTTTGATACTAGTAAAGTAGAATCAATGACTTATATGTTTGCTAGTAGTAATAAATTGACGTATATCGATATGCGAAACGCAGTATTTAATGCAACAGAATATGATTCTATGATGCCAAGTGGAAATGTATCTGGATCTACTAATATAACAATAATAGTAAAAGATAGTACTGCGAAGAGTTTTATAGAGGCAAGACTTAGAGAAGTTAATAGAACTGGAACGGTCACAATTGCATAAGTTAAAACTGTTGATTCATTATGGTCAACAGTTTTTATATATGATGATATTTTATGACTTTATTATTTTTTGTAAAAAAAATCACTAGAAATTACTAGTGATTATTGTTGGTCTATATTTTCATTTTGATTTTCGCCTTGTTGTTCTTCTTGACTGTTATCTGGTTCTTTTTCTTCTTCCTCTTTTGGTGTTGTATCTGTTTTTTGAGGTTCAAATATTGTAATTGTTCCTGTATAAAGTCTACCATTATAAGTTACAGTATATTGATAATTTGCTGCTTGAGCAGTGTTTACATTTGATAGATTTAGTTGTATATTCTGTTTTACTTCATCTGTTAATGTTTCTGTTATGTATGTTTGAATATCAGTTGATAAAGCAGAACCAACTTCTAGATTTAGATTTTTTAATGTTAGTACCATGTCTGGTAGTGGTTTTTCATTAATTATAAATGTTCCATTAAACGTTTTCTTTTTATAAGTAATGGTATATGTATATTCTCCTGCTTGATTTGCATTTACCATTGATGTATCTAGTTTTAGTTTATCTATAATTTCATTTTCAATATCGTCTGCATTTTCTAAGTAGTCTTTTACGTTTAGACTTAATGGCTGGTTAACTTCTTGTTCCATATTTTTAAGTCTTATTTCATTACTTTTCATGTTTGCCACTCTTTTTTGAGTAACTTTTAGTTCTGTTTTAGTGGTTTTTGTTACAGGCTTATCCATCAAAGACATTGTAACGCCACTTCCAATTAGTCCGACTCCCCAGATTGCTGTTGCAGCAACAATAATATATCTTTGTTTTTGTGATAAGTTTTTCAACATATACTTAACTCCTATCTTCATTTTTCATTATAATATAAATTATGTCGTTTCACAAGAGAAAGTTGTTGAAAAAAAGACCTAGTTATCATATAATTTAAGTAAGGTGGCGAGTTTTATGTCTATTTATTGGATTGTTTTATTTTTAGTACTTTTGCTTATTGAATTAGCAACTGTAAATTTAGTATCTATTTGGTTTGCTTTAGGAGCTTTAGCTGCTTTTGTTACTTCATTTTTTACTGATACTATTTTTATTCAACTTTTGGTATTCGTAGTAGTTAGTGTTGTAGCTTTATTTATTACACTTCCTATTGTTAAGAAGTTTAAGCGTAAAGAGAGGATTGTTCCTACTAATTTAGATAGGGTAATTGGAAAAGAAGTAGAAGTTACTAAACCAATTAAACCAAATCATTATGGTGAGGTTGAAGTCTTTGGAACTAAGTGGACAGCAACTAGTGATAAAGTATTTGAAGTTGGGGAAAAGGCGATTGTTGATCGAATTGATGGCGTAAAACTAATTGTCAAGAAGGAGGAAAATAAATAATGGATTTTGGATTTTTATTATTGATTGTTTTAATCATTATCATCTTTGTTGCAGTGCTTGGTGTTCGAATTGTTTCTCAATCTAAGGCTTATGTCATTGAGAGATTAGGAGCTTATCATAGAACAATGCAAACTGGTCTACATTATGTTGTTCCTGTTTTAGATAGAGTTGCAAATGTAGTTAGTTTAAAGGAAATGGTTAAGGATTTTGCTCCACAACCTGTTATTACGAAAGATAATGTTACTATGCAAATTGACACAGTAGTTTATTATCAAATTACTGATCCTAAATTGTATACTTATGGAGTTGAAAATCCAATCAGTGCAATTGAAAATTTAACAGCAACAACTTTACGTAATATTATTGGTGATTTGGAACTTGATGAAACATTAACTAGTCGTGATGTTATTAATACTAAGATGCGTAGTATTTTGGATGAAGCAACTGATGCTTGGGGTATTAAGGTACATCGTGTAGAAGTAAAAAATATTTTACCACCTCGTGATATTCAAGATGCTATGGAAAAACAAATGCGTGCAGAACGTGAAAGACGTGAAGCAATTTTAAGAGCTGAGGGTGAAAAGAAGAGTCAAATCTTGATTGCCGAAGGAGAAAAAGAAAGTACAGTTTTAAAAGCGGAAGCTTTAAAACAAGCTAAAATTAAAGAAGCAGAGGGAGAAGCTGAATCTATTGTTAAGATTCAACAAGCTACTGCTGAGGGATTGCGTTTAATTAAAGACGTTCACATGGATGATGCGGTATTGAAACTTAAGAGTTATGAAGCAATGGTTGATGTTGCTAATGGACAGGCTACAAAAATTATTGTTCCTAGTGATTTACAAAATCTAGCAACTCTTGGTACTACGCTTCATGAGATGGTTGATGCTCCTCATCCTCCTGTACCTAAGAAAGCACCAAAACCAGTACCAAAACCTGTTGAAAAATCTGTCGATAAAGTTATTGAAAAATAAAAGGGTTAGAATTCGAATTCGAATTCTAACCTTTTTTACTTGCTTTTTTTCCTTGGTAAGTATTTCTTTTTACCATTTCTTTATCAATATCATTTAGAACACAAAATTTTTTAATTAACCAATCTGGTCCTATGAGATCATCTAATTTAGGATCTCCGGTAATTCTATGAATGACAATTTCTGGTCTTAATAGTTCCAATTGACTTACTACAATATCAATATATTCTTCTTTAGATAATACTTTGAAATGTTCTTTTTGATATAGTTTTTCAAGAGGAGTATCTTTTAAAATACTTAACATATGAATTTTTATTCCTTGAATATCTAGATTGTTTAAATACTTTACTGTATTTAGCATATCTTCTTTTGTTTCATAGGGAAGTCCATTTATAATATGCACAACTACATCAATTCCTCTTTTTCGTAATTCTTTTACCATATTTTCAAAACATGGTAAGTCATGACATCTGTTAATTAGTTTGGCAGTTTCTTCTTTTGCTGTTTGTAAGCCTAATTCTATTGTTAGATATGTTTTTTTATTTAGTTCTGTTAAATAGTCTAGACATTCTTCAGATATGGCATCTGGTCTTGTAGCGATATTTAATCCAATTACATTATCAAAAGATAAAACAGTTTCATAAAGTCTTTTTAAAGTATCAACATCAGCATATGTATTTGTTCTTGCTTGAAAATAACCTATGAATTTTCCCTTTTGCCACTTTTTTAACATCATTTCTTTTACTGTATCAAATTGTTTTCTTAGTGAATCTTCTTTATTTCCAGCAAATTCTCCACTACCAGTTTTTGAACAATATATACATCCTCCATATCCTTTTGTTCCATCTATATTAGGACAAGTAAATCCTGCATTTAAACTAATTTTAAATACCTTAGAGTGAAATTTTTCTTTATAAAAATAGTCTAGTGTATGATATCTTTTGTTTGTATTCGAATAGATAAAGTTATTCACATTACACCTCACTTATCGTAAATAAATATAGTCCTTTTAAAAATCCAAATGGATCTAATAATGCTTTTTTCTTAACTCCTTTTTTCTTCTCTTTAATTTCTTTTATCCAATTTTTTAAATGAGCTATTTCTTTATTATTTTCCTTTTTTAATTTTTTTCTTAATAATTTATTAAATTTTCTTTCGGAATAGATTTTATCATCCTCTAATTTAAAATCTTTTCCTAAACTTTCCATTAATTTTATAGTTATTTTATTTATTACTTTTTCTTTTGATGTAGAAGATAGATTTATTAGATTTAGAAAATTTTCTAGTGTTTTTTTGTTGTTAAAGATATCTTCTAGAATATAAATCATGGCTTCTAGATGTTTTTTCTTGTTTTTGTTTATTGTACCTTTTTTAAATGTATATTTTATCCCTTCTAGTTTTCCTAATTCTTTTAATGTATCATTGTATCCTAGATTAATGTTTCTTTTTGCTCCTTCTTCATTAAAGTTTAAGAAATTTGTTAGTTTATTACGTGGTTTAATTTTTATAGTTGGTACTTTTTTCTTTGGTTTTCTTATGATTCCTGGTGCAGATAAGTCTACTGCGATTATTTCTGTTGCACCTAGAGAAAGAGCTAAGTTAATAGGGAGATTATCAAAGATTCCTCCATCTATATATTGATTTCCTTCAATTTCTTTTTTCTTAAATGCAGGGTAGCAAGAAGCTGATGCCATTAAATAGTCACCGATTAAGTTCTTTGGTATTTCTTTTTTTGTTATTTGAATAGGCTTTTTTGTTGTTAGATTAAAAGTTACTAATCCATAATTAATATTTGATTTGATAAATTTCTTATATTTTATTTCTTTTTCAATTAATTCTTCTAATTCTTTTGCTTCCATGCCACCTTGTTTTATAATACTATTTCCATACATTTTCATTACTTCTATATCATTTGTACTATTGATGGCATTTTCTCCAAATAATAGTTTTAGATTCATTTTTTTCCAAAGACGAATAGCGTGATGATAGCTTTTTTGTGTTATTAGGGCTCCGTTTAAGGCTCCTACAGAGGTTCCTGTTACAATATCAAACTTAATATGTAATTTCCTTAGTGCTTTCCATACTCCAATTTGATAGGCACCTTTTGAACCTCCACCTGATAGTACTAGTGCTCTCATGAACATCCCACCTTTTTTCGTGAATTATTGTAGCATAAAATACTTAAAATGACAATTTCTATGATATACTTATGATAGTAGGTGATGATTGTGCAGAAAAAAATTCGTTTGAAGAAATCTGTTGTAAAGAAATTAAAAATCTTAGGTAGTATTCTTATTGTTATTTTAGTGATTTTTTTCTTTTATTCTTCTCAAATTCATTCGCTTACGAAACTGGGTTATAGCGTAGATGCTAGTCGTAAGATTTTATTTCAGTTTAAAAAAGAATATGTTTTGTCCGTAGGTGAAAATAAGACCTTAAATGCTGCCTTTGAAAGTGATGATTATAAGGAAAAATATTTGGATCAATATTCGAAAATAGATTATCAAAATCATGAGCATTTGATTAAAAATATTAATACTTTAATTGAAAAGGGATATAGTAATGATACTATTTCTATGATTTTAGCACATGGTAGTGATGAAGATGTAACTGAGTTTGCTAAGAGAGATAAAATTAATTATTTAGAGGAGTTTTATAGTTTACCTTATGCTAAATTAAGTAATTATGATCGATATGTTGCTTATTCTAATGAAACTGGAGAAGATGATGAGACTACTGTTTTGGTTGTTAATCTAGATATGGATAAGGAAAATTATGAAGATCCAGTTATTGTTAGTGATTATAGTACCGATATGTTGGTTAATAAACATCGTTCTTTAACGAAAGATTATGTACCAAGTGATTTGGTATCTATTGATGAGGAGTATGCTGCTGATGATACACAGGCAGGCTCTAGGATAGCAGTTAATGCTTTTATACAAATGTATAAAGCAGCAAAGAATGATGGATATGATTTAGTTATTAATTCCAGTTATCGTAGTTATGAAGAACAGGAAGAAACATGTAATACTTATCGTGGACTATATGGTGAAAATTATGTTAAAAATTATGTAGCGTTACCTGGCTTTTCTGAGCATCAGACGGGTTTAGCTTTTGATATTGGAAGTAGAAATTCTAATATATTTGCTGAATCTCTAGAATATGAATGGATGCAGGAAAATGCTTATAAGTATGGTTTTATACAACGTTTTCCGGCTAAATATGAAGCAATTACTGGGTTTCGAGCAGAACCTTGGCATTACCGTTATGTTGGTAAAAAAATAGCAAAATATATTTATGAAAATGATATTTCTTTTGAAGAATATTATGTTTTATTTCTAGATAGCGAATCATAGTGTTTGCTATTTTTTGCTTGGAATCTTGTTTATTTTATGTTATTATGTTACTAGATAATAAGAAGGTGTTGGTATGTATCCACTTGGAAGACAATTTGAAGTAGATTATACACGAGCAAAAAGTGATGAGAAGACCTTTGTTAGGGGAAGTAATTTTCGTATTACTGTTATCACAGAGCGAATTGTTCGTCTAGAGTATTCACCTAGTGGGACGTTTGTTGATCGTCCTACGGAACTTGTTGTGCGTAGAAATCTAGGATATCCTGAATTTCAAGTAAAGCAAGATGCACAATTTTTATTTATTACTACAAAGTATTTTCAGCTTACTTATGTAAAAAAACAACCTTTTGTTGGAACAAAAGTAGATCCTATGAAGAATTTAAAAATTACTCTTGTTAGTAGGGAAAGAGATCGTAATAAAGATTGGTATTATGGTCATCCCGAGGCTAGAAATATGATGGGTAATTTTATTGGAGTAGATGTTTCTACAGATAAGAATTTATGTCGAGGTCTTTATTCATTGGATGGATTTGCGTCAATAGATGATAGCAAAAATAAGGTTATTATGGAGGATGGAACAGTAGCAGACCCTCCTTCTGATCACACAGATATTTATGTTTTTATGTATGATAGAGATTTTAAACAAGCTTTGTTTGATTATTTTAAATTGACAGGTTCTCCTGCTATGATACCAAGATATGCTCTTGGTAATTGGTGGAGTAGAAATATTACTTATGATGATAAGTCTACTACAGAACTTTTGAAAAAGTTTGAGAAAAAAAAGATTCCTTTTGCGGTTATGCTATTTGATCATGATTGGCATTATCGTGATGTAGGTGATTATAAGGCGCTAAAGGTTGGTTATACTTTTAATAGCAATTTATTTCGTAATCCGAAAGCTATGATTGATAAATTTCATCAACGAGGAATTAGGGTTGGTCTTTGTATTAATCCTGAAGGAGGATTTTATCCTCATGAACAATTTTATAAACAGGCGAGTGAATTTTTAGGTGTTGGTGATTCTAAAATAATCTTGTTTGATCCTCTAAATCCTAAGATTTTGGATGTTTGGTTTAAGGCGTTCTTACATCCTTTAGAAAGTTTGGGTGTAGATTTCTTTTGGAATGATTATAAAGGAGATAGTGATCCTACTAATTTATGGATTACAAATCATTATTTATATTTGGATTCTGGAAGAAGTCAGTCTAAGAGAAGTATGATTTTAGCTAGAAATGGTATTTATGCACCACATCGTTATCCTGTTTTATATGGTGGAAGTAGTGAGGTTAGTTGGGAAGCACTAAAAAAAATACCATTTCAGTATTTAAATGCTGCAAATATTGGGGTTAGTTGGTGGAGTCATGATGTTGGTGGTAATCATGGCGGAATTGAAGAAAGTGAACTTTATATCCGTTATTTAGAGCTTAGTGTTTTTTCGCCTATTTTACGTTTTCATGCTGCACGTGGACCTTATTATAAGAGAGAACCATGGTTATGGGATGTAAAAACAGAAAATATTGCTGCTGATTATTTAAGACTTCGTCATCGTTTTATTCCTTATTTATATACAGAAGCTTATAACTATACGAAGTCTGGTACTCCTCTTATTCAGCCATTTTATTATAATTATCTCTGGGTATATGATGATGATTTATATAAAAATCAATATTATTTTGGTTCACAGCTTTTAGTTTGTCCGATTTTAGATAAAAAAGATGTTACTATGAATCGTACTGTTCATCGTTTCTTTATTCCAGATGGTATTTGGTATGATTTTAGAACTGGTAAGAAATTTCCAGGTAATAAGAAATATGTTTCTTTCTTTAAGGAAGAAGATTATCCAGTATTTGCTCATGCAGGTAGTATTATTCCTTTATCTAATCGTAGCGATTATAATAATGTGGGATTACCTACGGATATGGAGATTCAGATTTTCCCAGGAGTATCTAATACTTATACTTTATATGAAGATGATGGCATTACTTCTTTATATAAAGATGGATATTATTTAAAGACATCTATTGATTATAATTATTTACGTAATAACTATACGGTTATTATTCGATCTATTGAAGGAAAAAGTGGTATTGTGCCAGAGAAAAGAAATTATAAATTGGTGTTTAGAAATACAAAACAAGCTGAAGACGTTACTGCTTATTTTAACTCTCAAAAAGTTTCTGTTACTTCATCTGTAGATGGAAATGATTTCGTTGTAGAAATTTTTGATTGTCCTACTGTTGGACAGTTAACGATTAATTGTAAGGGAAGAGATATTGAAATAGATGCTGTTAGATTGATTAATGATGATGTAGAAAGTATTTTAGTTGATTTGCAGATTAATACTTATTTAAAAGAAGATATTGCTAAAATTATGTTTGGAAAAGATACGATTAAGCATAAACGTATTGGTATTCGTAAGTTGAAAAAGAAAGGTCTTTCTAAAGAATATGTACAATTATTTTTAAGACTTTTAGAATATATCAGTGAATTTTAAATAGGATTTTTCCTATTTTTTCTTTGTTAAAGACTTGTCAAACTTATTATTTTCTACTATACTAATAGCATATTGACATATTTCAGGTAGTAGTAATATATTTTTCTTTTTCAGAGAATTTACGATTGGTGTGAGTAAATATAGAGGATATATGAACTTGACTTGTTTATGATATGTAGGGTTAGACCTTTATCTTTTAAAGCTGCATAGTTTTACTATGAAGTAAGGTGGTACCGCGATTTTTCGTCCTTATGTTGATAAGGGCGTTTTTCTTTAGGAGGGGTATATGTTAGAAGAGGTTTATTTATTTTTGATGTGTTTTTTCTTAATATTGATTGTTTACCAAATATTTATTGTTAGGAAAGCAAAAAAGAAAAAGGATTATCAACCAATAGAAGAACGATATTTGATTGCTAAGTATCATTTGGATATGAAAAAGGTAGATTATCCACAGTTGTTACAAATTATTTCTATTGTTTCTGCTTTTGATATATCTCTGATTGTTTCTATTGTGATGATTTTAGATTCTTATTTGTGGCAGATACTGGCAGTGTTTATTTTGGCTATACCAATTATTATTGTTAGTTATCATTTTGTTGGTGTTTTTTATAGAAAGAGAGGAATGATAAAAGATGCATAATTTTAATGAAATAGAAAAAAAATGGCAAAATTATTGGCAAGAACATCATGTTTTTCAGGCTGTAACTGGAGATAAGAGTAGAGATCCCTATTATATTTTGGTAGAGTTTCCTTATCCATCTGGTGCGGGACTTCATGTAGGGCATGTTAGGAGTTATACAGCACAAGATGTACTTGCAAGAGTAAAGAGAATGCAGGGATATAATGTTCTTTTTCCAATGGGATGGGATGCGTTTGGAGCTCCTGCAGAACAGTATGCAATAAAAAATCATATTCATCCAAAGGATGCAGTAAAAGAAAATATTCATACTTTTAAAGGACAGATGCAGTCTTTAGGATTTTCTTTTGATTGGGATTGTGAGTTTTCTACTACTGATCCAGAATATTATAAGTGGACACAGTGGCAGTTTTTGCAGTTTTATAAACATGGAATGGCTTATAAGGCAAAAAAAAATGTCAATTGGTGTCCTACTTGTAAGAGTGTTTTATCTAATGAGGATTCAGCTGGTGGAGTATGTGAAAGATGTGGAAGTAAAGTTGTTCAAAAAGAAAAGGAACAATGGATGCTTCGAATGAGTGATTATGCTGAAGATTTACTTAAAGGTCTTGATGATACTCATTTTGCAGATAGGGTAAAACTTGGACAGATAAATTGGATTGGTAAATCTAGTGGAGCAGAGGTTGATTTTGTTGTCGAAGAGACTGGTGATAAGTTGACAGTTTATACTACTCGTCCGGATACTTTGTTTGGTGTTACTTTTATGGTTCTTGCTCCTGAGCATCCTATTTTAGAAAAACTTTCATCTCTTATTACTAATATGGATGAAGTAAAGGCGTATCAAGAGTTTGCTAAGACGAAGAGTACGTTTGAAAGAACAGAAGTTAATAAAGATAAAACAGGTGTTAAATTGGAAGGAATTACTGTTCAAAATCCAGTTACTGGTAAAAATGTTGCAGTCTTTATTTCTGATTATGTCATGATGGGATATGGAACGGGAGCTATTATGGCAGTACCTGCTCATGATGAGAGAGATTATGAATTTGCTAAGAAATTTAATATTCCTATTGTTCAAGTAATTGAGGGTGGTGATTTATCTAAGGCAGCTTATACTGGTGATGGTAAGATGATTAATTCTGATTTTTTGAATGGGTTTACTAATAAGAAAGATTCTATTGCTAAGATGATTGATTATTTAATAGAAAAAGGAATTGGTCGTAAGAAAGTTAATTATCGTCTACAAGATTGGATTTTTTCTAGACAACGTTTCTGGGGAGAACCAATTCCTATGATATATTGTGAAAAATGTGGATGGCAACCTATGAAAGAAGAGGATTTACCTTTGTTGCTTCCTGATGTTGCTGAGTATGAACCTACAGATACCGGGGAGAGTCCTCTGGCTAAGATAACAGACTGGGTTAATACGACTTGCCCAAAGTGTGGAGGACCTGCAAAAAGAGAGACGGATACTATGCCAAACTGGGCAGGATCTAGTTGGTATTTCTTACGTTTTATGGATGCTCATAACAGTAATGAGTTCGCTTCTATGGATGCTATGAAGTATTGGCAAAAAGTTAATTGGTATAATGGTGGAATGGAACACACTGCTAGACATCTTCTTTATGCTAGATTCTGGGTACAATTCTTATATAATATTGGTCTTGTTCCTAATAAGGAAATGATTGATATTCGTGTTAGTCATGGAATGGTTTTAGGCCCTGATAATCAAAAAATGAGTAAGTCTAAGGGAAATGTTATTAATCCGGATGATATCGTAAAAGAGTATGGTGCCGATACGTTACGTACTTATGAGATGTTTATGGGAGATTATCAACAAGATGCTCCATGGAGTACAGATTCTTTAAGAGGGTGCAAACGTTTCTTAGATAAGGTAGAGAGATTAGCTTCTAAAGTAAATGAGAAAGATGGATATAGTGAACAATTAAAAGTTATTCAAAATAAAACTATTAAATCTATCGATGATGATTTAAGTCGAATGAGTTATAATACTTATATTTCGTCTTTGATGATTTTAGCAAATGCTTATGATGATTTGGACTCTATTACAAAAGAAGATTATCGCTTATTACTTATTCTTTTAAATCCTGTTGCTCCACATATGACAGAAGAGTTAAATGAACAACTTGGATATGATGCTATTTGTTATGCTAAATGGCCTGTTTATGATGAAGCTTACTTAGTAGAAAAAGAAAAAGAAATTGCGGTTCAAGTAAATGGTAAGGTTCGAGCAACGATTGTAATTTCTACTGATGATAGTGAAGAAGTTATTAAAGAAAAAGCTATGAAAGCTGAAAATGTAGTCCGTCATATTGAGGGTTGTCAAATCGTTAAAGTTATCGTTATAAAGGGTAAGATTGTAAATATTGTTGTTAAAAAGTAAGGGTTTTTTCCCTTTTTTTTCTTTTATAGTCTTTATGGGTCTTGAAAAAATTGGTAATTTATGTTATTATATGCAGAAAGAAATGGGGGATTCGGTATGCGTGATTATAATTCAAATAATTTGGAAAAAGCTAGAATTGATACTGATACTTTAAATTTGCTTACTACCGCTTTTGAGTTGTATAATATTGCTAAACTTAATTATAACGTTTATCGAAAAGATAATGATTTATTTATTCCTACGAGTTTAATTACGCAATATTATAAGAGAATAAAACCAAATTATAATAATATGTTTTTTAGTTTTAGACGTAAATATATTTCTAATGAACTTTTAGTTGAAAAGAATGATACACCAGAAGAGAGAAAAGGCCTAAATTTGGTTTATGATTATATCCAAAATTTTGATATAGAGAAAGATTCTTTTAATATCTTTGTTAATGCATTACAAATTCATGCTTTATTATATAGACCATTAGATGAAAAAAGAACAGATGAGTATATGGAGACTAGACTTAAAGCAGAATCTTTATACCAAGAAGCTAAAAAAGAAAAAAATTTGGTTAAATTGCATGAAGCAGAAAAGATGTTAAAGAATTCTGAATGTCGTAAATTTGGTGGATCTCTTAGAAAAAATCCTGTGTTTTTACAAGAATTTGCAATTGATGTTATGGATGCTAAAGATGCTGTTTGTGAGTTTAATAAGTTTTTAACACCTGAGAAAAAAGAAGAGTTTGAGTTTTATTTAAAAGAGGGAGATATTTTTACTTATATTGACTATGCTGTTAATACTACTTCTGATTTGATTGGGATGCAACCATTTGGTGATGGTAATAAAAGGACTTTTAGAAGTTTATTGAATCTTATGTTTAAAATGAAAAATTTACCACCAGTTTATATTACTCGTAAAGAAAGAGATGTTTATCATCATGTGTTAGAAAAAGCATTAGTTGAACATGATTATTCAGCTATTGATGCATTTTATTATTATAAGATTTGTGATTCTATTTATGAACTTGATTTCAAATCATTTATTGATGCGAATGCTGATAATAAAGGTAGTATGTCTTCTGAAAATGAAGTTGTTAAAGTTAAAAAATAGTAATTATAATTCTAGTTTTCAACATATTTTGTTGAAAACTTTTTTTATACTTATTTTGGTGATTTTATGAAAGTTAAAATTTTTGATGAAGAAGATGAAAAAGATTTAGAAAATGATGTGAATGAGTTTTTAGAAGATTTGGAGGGAGAAGTTGTGGATATAAAATATCAGGTTGGTGTTGGTATTTTTAGTGAAGAACAGGTTTTTTGTTTTTCTGCTATGATAGTTTATTATTAAGGGTTGAGTTCTTTTTTTCTTTTGTGATATGATTTAAATAATGGAGGCAGTATATGGCGAAGAAGAAAAGAAAAATGGTTGGTTTAAAAAAGAGTGGTTTTGTAAAAGGTGCTTTTATTGCAACACTTGGTATTGTTCTAACTAAAATATTAGGGATTGTATATGTTATTCCTTTTCATGCTGTGATTGGTGATGATGGTGGTGCTTTGTATGGATATGCTTATACAATTTATTTGCTTTTTATGTCGCTTTCTTCTGCTGGTATTCCTTTGGCAATTAGTAAGATTGTATCAGAGTATCAAACGTTAGGTTATTATAGTGCTAAAAAGCGGGCTTTTGTTATTGGAAAACGAATTGCTTTGTTGTTGGGATTTATTTGTTTTGTTCTGCTTTTATTATTTGCTCCTTGGATTGCTGAAAGTATATTAGGTGATTTAAGTGGTGGTAATACAATTCGTGATGTTACATTTGTTATTCGAATTATTGGTACTGCAATATTAATTGTTCCTCTTTTGAGTATTTATCGTGGATATTTTGAGGGACATCGATTTATGGAAGCACCATCTTTTTCTCAGGTATTGGAACAGTTTGTTCGTGTTATTGTGATTGTTTTAGGAAGTTTTATGGCACTTCGGGTCTTTGATTTATCGTTAACTTCCGCGGTTGGTATTGCTGTTTTTGGAGCAACTGCAGGTGCTATTGCATCTTATTTATACTTGGTATTTAAGAAAAAGAAGAATCAGGATAAATTTAATGAGAAGATTCGACCAGTTAATGAACCTATCATTACTAATAAGCAAATATTTAAGAAGATTGTTATTTATGCATTTCCTTTTATTATGATTGATGTGTTTAAATCTTTATATAGTTATATTGATATGGTAACAGTTGTTCAGGGATTAGTTTCTCATGCTAATTTTAGTGTTGTTGATGCAGAAGTTATTATGAGTATGTTATCTACCTGGGGTGCTAAGTTTAATATGATTTTACTTGCTGTATCTACTGGTATTAT
This sequence comes from uncultured Bacilli bacterium, assembly GCA_944359885.1. Lineage (GTDB taxonomy): Bacteria > Bacillota_I > Bacilli_A > RF39 > UBA660 > Faecimonas. The sequence goes on from CALVTC010000013.1 coordinate 15,081, forward strand.
TGTAAGCTTGATTCCTAATTTGACACAGAGTGTTGTTGCTAAAGATTGGGAGGATATTAATAAAAAAATTAATCAAGCACTTAGTATCTTATTGTTTTTTACTATTCCTATGACAATGGGAATTAGTTTTATTGCTGAGGATATATGGATTGTTTTTTATGGTGCTAGTGAATATGGTCCTAGTGTTCTTTCTTATTTTATTTTTGTTGGTTTTATGATTGGTCTATTTACTTCTATAGTTTCTATAGTTCAAGTCTTAAAAGATTATAAGACAGTTATTTTTAGTTTGTTTGTTGGAGTTGTTTTAAAATTCTTGTTAAATGATAATCTAATTACCGCTTTTTATCAAATGGGTTTACCTGCTTATTATGGTGTTATTACAGCTAGCTTGATAGGATATTTTATTTCATTTTTGATTTGTGTTGTACAATTAAAAATAAAATATCATATTAACTATGAACATACTTCTAAGAATTTTGTGGATATTATTTGTGGATCTATGTTAATGAGTATCGTCTTATTTATTATTCATTTTCTCCTACCAAGTACTGATAGCAGAATAGTTAGCTTTTTCTATATTTTTATTTATGTTCTTTTCGGTGCTGCAATTTATTTTGTTTATATGTGGTATAGTAGATCTGTTAATCGTATCTTTGGAGATAGAATTAGTAAATATTTAAAAAAGAGAAAAAAAGTATAATTTTCTTTCATAAAAAATACCAAGTATGAATCATTAATACTTGGTATTTATTTGTTCTTCTTTAAGTTTTTAATTTTATGATAAATGTTAAAAGCTATGTTATATAGATGATACCAGAAGGGAGATATTATATAATCAAATTCTCCAATTAGTTCTACTACACGACCTCCAAAACTTTTTTTAAATAAATATAGGCCATATAGTGGGTTTTCTTTTCTAAAGTCTCCAGTAATACCATAGAAATTATATCTTTTATAACCATGTTCTATTGCGTATTTGATACCAGCAAAATGTACTGTATAGGCAGATTGAAATTGCATTACATCATCTAAAGTTCCACCATAAAGTGATAGCACTTCATTTCCATAGATTAAGAATAGTATTCCACCTAATAGTTTTTTATCTCCAAATTTCTTTTTATATTCATTAATTTTTTCTAATTGTTTTTGTAATCTTGTGATTTCTTGTTCATTTTTCTTGTTGTGTTGTTCATATTTTTTAGGATTCATTTTTAGAATGTCGTGTTCTTTTTTATAGATTCTATCTTCTATTTCTTTTTTGTTTTCTTCTAGTTCTTCTTTTGTGTTTTTTTCAAATTCTAAGAAATTAATTTCTGCTACTAATATTTTAAGTATTCCCTCATCGTGAAGTGCCTCCCACATATTTTCATAGTAAGATAGTGGTCGATCTACGAATTCTCTTCTATCACTTGTATGTTGCATAATGTCTTTAAATATAGGTAGTTCTTCTTTTGTTATTTCTTTTGTATGAATACCTGAACGTTCATTTTTTCTTAGAATTTGTCTAGTTTTTGATTCCATGTCTTTCATGATATCATCTATGGTTTTGTCTTCTGTTTCAATCACATGCATCCATCTAGGTTGTAGTGTATCTTGCATTAAATTAAAACCAAAGTGTTTATAACCAACTTTTTTTAAATTTTCTACTGTGACGCTGTTATCTATTCCATTTTCTACTAGTTCTCCATCGTTGTTTCTTTCTTTATATTCTACATAAGGGTCGATTTTTACAAAGATTGCTTTATTTTGTTTGGCATAATCTTTTAATTGATTAGTAAATTCTGTTAGAATTTTTTCGTTTTTATAATCTAATAGGAACCCTCTAGGTGCATAAAACATATTTTTTTTAACAAATGGTAGTTCTTTTGAAAGGATTAAGCTAGCTGCTATTATTTTATTATTATCTTCTAGTCCTATATAATGTGCTTTCCAGTTATTTTTCTTTTTTAAATTAGCCCAGGCAGATGTTTGGTGAAAGGTAATTTGAGGACTTTTGTCAGCAAACTTTTTAAATTCCTCTTTCGTTATTGTTTTTAACTTCATTTTCTATCTCCTTTTTACTTCTGTTTCTTATGATTTTTCTGTAGAATGGAACTAGTTTCGTAAAAATGAAATACATTGGTTTATTGGTAACATAATCAAATTCTCCTAAAAATTCAATATAGTCTCCTCCAAATTTCTTTTTAAATTCGTGTAATCCGTATCTTGGATTTTCTTTGTTTAAGTCTCCAATTGTTCCAAATTGATCATACATCTTTATTCCTTTTTCTTTGCAGTATTTAATATGTTCTTCATAGGTGTAATAATTAACGTATGTTTCTGTTAAAATATTATGATTTCCAGCGTATAAGACCCAGGCTTTATCCATATATTCTACTATCATATGAGCACTTAATGTTAAGTTGTTGCCATATTCTTGTTTATAGTTTTCAAATTTTTCTATTTCTTTTTGATAGTTTTCTTTTTGCTTTGTTAGTTCTTTTAATTTGTTTTTTGCACTTTTACTTAAATTGTCAATAGGAAGAATAGATATTTGATTATTTACTTTTTTTAGATTTTCACTTATTGCTTTTATTGTCCTATCAATGTCTACTTTTCCTAAAAATAGGGTTGCTTTGGTGTTTTGACTTCCGTTGAAGATATCATATAGTGTGCTGTAGTAGTCTTCATTATAAGATACGAAATCTTTTCTTGTCTCTGTTAAAGTCATTAGGTGATAGAATTCTTTTAAATCTTTTTCACTTCCTATTTCTACATATGTATCTAATTTTTTTGCTTTTGCAATTCTTTGCTTTGTTGTTTTAGAAAAATGATTTTCAATTTCTTCTAAGCTTTGTTCTAAGTCAATTCGAAAGGTATATCTTGGTTGCATGGTTTCAAAGTTTTTTGTAAATCCTAGATGTTTGTAGCCAATTTTTTTTAAGGTTTCAAATATTTTGTTTGTATCATAGGGAAGAGTTTTTTCTTCTTCTAAATAGTTGATGTCTTTGTAGATTAAATCTGGATCTATTTTTACAAAGATTGCTTTTTTGCTTTTAGCAAATTTGATAATTTCCTTTGTCATGGTAGCTAATAATTTTTCATCTTCATAATTAATAATATATCCTCTAGGACAATAGATGTAACAATAGTTCATTGGTAAGTGCTTTTGTAGTAATAGAGCTGTAGCTAATATGTTTTTATTTTCATCTATTAATCCTAGATAATAGGGTGTGAGATTTTTTTTGATTTTTGATAATTGTCCCCAAGCATAGGATTGTAAAAAGTGAGCTTTTGGTTGGTTTTTTAAATAATTTTCATATCGATCTTCACTTAGACGCACAAGTTTCGCCATGTTCATCATCCTCTCTTTATTTAGTATACCATAAAATTTATTTCTCAACAAAAAAGAACACTTAATTCGTGTTCAGATCATATACATTCCTTCCTCTTTTTTTAAATAATCATTTTGAGGCTGTTCCAACTTTGAAACGCGTTTTTTTAAATTATTGATTTCTTGTTTTAAATTTTCTATCTCTTGATGAATATTTGATTCTGGTCTTGGTTGTGGTTGGGGCATTGGTATCCCCTGGGTTGGAATATAAGGAAATGGAAATTGATTCATATGTTCCTCCTGTCGTTTTTATTATATGCATGTAGTTTTATTTCTGTTATAATATATGATGGATGTGATTTTATGAGACTTAGAAATGTTAAAAATAAAGAAGAAATTTTAAATGCTTCTTCCTTTTTAGTGAGAAATCCAAAAGATTATTTTGGGAAATGGTCTAGTTATTTTGGTAATAGTAATCCTATTTATATTGAAATTGGTATGGGAAAAGGAAAATTTATTCGTGAGAATGCAAAGCGTTATCCAAATATTAACTTTATTGGGATTGAAAAATATGATAGTGTTGTTGCTAGGTGCTTACCTAATATAGATCCAGAACTTAAAAATTTAGCTATTATTCGAATGGATGCTTTGGAAATTGATCAAGTTTTTTCTTCGGAAGTTTCTAGAGTTTATTTGAATTTTTCTGATCCTTGGCCTAAAAAACGTCATCATCTGCGTAGGCTTTCCAGTAAAGTATTCTTAGAAAAGTATGCTACTATTTTTTTAGATAATACTGATGTGGATATTTGTATGAGAACAGATAATCTAGATTTGTTTTGTTATTCCTTAATGAGTTTTAGTGAGGCAGGCTATGTTCTTCGAGATCTTACCTTTGATTTACATAAAAATTTGTCGGATGATTTGGTTACAACTGAATATGAGGATCGTTTTTCTAGTAAAGGAATGCCTATTTATGCTGTTCGTGCTTGTAGGGTGTCCAAAACAGTAAATAAATAGAAAAAATTTTTACATTTGTTAAAAATTTGATATAATGTAATAAGAGTAGGTGAAATATGAAGAAAAGATTAGTTTTACTCTCTATTTTGCTCTTGTTAGTATCGGGATGTAGTATTCAGAAGTTAAGTCCTAGTGATTTTCAAGAGAATATTTCTATGATTTTGTCAGAAGATACTAATTTGGCAAATGTTCATTTTGATGGATATGAGTATTATGTTCCAGCTGGTATGCGTTTTGTTAATAAGGATGAGTATAATGCTTTGTTACAAGATAAGTACTCTAATTATTACTATTTATATGTAGATGCTGTTGGATACTATCATGAAGCAGAAAATACTTATACTTTGGATGATGATGCTTATTATTCTAAAAAATTACAATATAATAAAAAAACTGGGTATATTGAGATTAATGAAGATGGGGATTCTTATTTTGTAGAAATGGTCTTTTACTATGCTAAAATAGAGGCTTATATTCCAAAAGAGTATTTGGTACCTGTTATTAATAACATTAGTTATATTTTACAATCTGTAAACTTTCACGATAAGGTATTGGAAAGTTTAATTGGAGAAAATGTATTGGACTATAAAGAAGAGTCTTTTAATATTTTTGAATCTAAGACAGAAAGTAATGATTCTGTTTTAGAATATGACTTTGATGATTATGTAAATGCGGATGTTAGTGGTAACAATGATATTTTAGATGAAGATAATTTTGAGTTAAATGATGTAGATTAGAAGAGGTGACATTATGGGTGTTTTTGATAAGATTAAAAATGCATTATTCGAAGAAGAGTATGTTGAAGTAGAAGAAAAACCAAAAACGAAACCAAGGCCTAAAAGAGAAAAACCAAAAAGAGAAATCAGGGATTCTGTTAAGGTTCATGAGAATAAACCGATTGCGAAAAAGGTTATTTTGCCTGAAAGAAAGGAAGATATAGAAGAAGATTATAATGATTATAAACCGAGGGATGAGGATTTTGAGATTGTTCCAGAACGAGAAGAGAAAGAACAAACTTCAGAATTTAAGTTTCCAGCAATCGATGATAGGGAATTTACAGAAAAACCTTATTATAATGAACCAAAGATTGTTGAAGTGGTTGATAAAGAGGAAAATGTTCCAAAACAGACTAATTTGTATCAAGGATCTAATAACAAGGTAGAAAAAGAACCATATTCTGCTCATAATTCTTCTGTTAGAGATGCTTATCATGGTGGACGTGATAGTAATTTGTATCATAGTGATTACAATGATTCTATTTCTATTCACGAATATGGAACTTATGAAAAAGAAAAGAAAACGGTATTTAAACCTTCTCCAATTATTTCTCCTATTTATGGTATTTTAGATAAAAATTATAAAAAGGAAGAAATTGTTCCTAAAAGAGAAGTTCGTCTAACTAGTTATACGAGAGAAAATATGAGTGTTGATGATGTCAGACGTAAAGCATATGGTAATTTAGCTGATGATATAGCAGCAGACATTAATGGAGATAATTCTAAAACTGAAGTAGAACATGAAAATACTAACGATAAAGTGGAAGAAGTTGATGACAATTTATTAGTTGATTTAAGTCGTGATGATGAAAAACCTAGCGTTTCAGAAGTAACCATGGGAGATGCGGAAGAATATTTTAGAGATTTAGGTTTAGAATACAATATTGATTATAAAGATTCTAGTAAAGAAAAAGCAACTGGTCGTAGAGTTAAAGATGACTATGATGTAAATGAAGAAGAGACTAAGTCTACTGTTGAAGGAGCATCTTATGATGTTTCACATGACGCTGCTACCGATGATAATCTTTTTGATCTTATTGATTCTATGTATGAAGAAGAAAATAAAGAATAAGGAGCGTGTGTTATGGATTTCTTAACAGCAATTTTACCAGTATTATTATATATATTTGGTATCATATTATTAATAGTGTTAATTATTTTAGGAATTAGAATGATTCAAGTTTTAGATAAGGTAGATAGAATTGTTGATAATGTAGAAGAAAAAGTAAATTCTTTTAATGGTTTTTTCGAAGTTTTAGATAGAACTGGATATGGTATTTCTGTAATAGGAGATAAAGTTATTAACTTGTTTTCTAGTATGATTTCTAAAATATTTAATAAAAATAAAAAGGATGAGGAGGATTTTGATGAGTAAAGAAAAAAAATCTGGAATAGGTAAATTTGTAGCTGGTGCACTTGTAGGTGCAGGACTTGGTGTTTTGTTTGCACCAAGAAAAGGTAGTGAGACGAGAGCTCTTTTAAAAGCAAAGATGAGCGAACTTGCAATGCAAATTAAGAATATTGATGTAGAAGAAGTAAAAGAAGAGTTTAATCAAAAATTAGAAGAGATTAAAGCAGGGTTAGCAGATTTAGATAAAGAAAAAGTATTAGAGATTGCTAAAGAAAAAGCTCTTCAATTAAAAGATAAAGCACAAGAACTTGTAGACTTAGCAATTGATAAGGGTACACCTTTACTTAGAGATGCTGCTGAAGAGGTTCGTCTAAAAGCAATTGATGTTACAAAAGATGTATTGAAAAAGTTAGAAGATGGAGGAAAGAAGTAATTCTTTTCTTTTTTTGGTACTTTTCAAACTTTTAAAACTATGATATATTAGATTCATCAATTTTTGTTGATAAATGATTAGTAGTAGTTATTTTGTTTTATAGAGATCTAGTGGTTGGTGGAAACTAGAAAGAAAATAATTATGAATTACAGCATTTGGAGAAAAAACGTTTATCGCGTTAAGATAGTTTGAGTGTATAGAGAAATCTATAAAGTAAGGTGGTACCGCGAATGATTCGTCCTTATAGGGTGATTCATTCTTTTTTTGGTAAAGATTTACGTTTTTTGCTAAGTGTTGGTATGACTTGATATGTTTTATTATGAGGGAGGATAAAATATGACTTTATTTGAAGAGTTACAATGGAGAGGTTTAATTAAAGATACAGCAGGTGAAGATTTGGCTGATAAGTTGAATGGAGATCCTATTACTTTTTACTGGGGTACTGACCCTACTGCTGATAGTTTACATTTAGGACATTATTCGTCCTTGGTAACAGCAAAAAGACTTGCTAAGGCTGGACATCATCCAATTTTATTATGTGGGGGAGCAACAGGACTTATTGGTGATCCTAGACCTACTGCAGAACGTGAAATTATTTCTAAGGAACAACTTGCTAAAAATTTAGAAGGAATTCAGGCACAAGTTAGTCGTATTTTTGATGGAAAAGCAGAGGTTGTTAATAATTATGATTGGTTTAAAGGTTATGAACTTACTGATTTTTTAAGAGATGTAGGAAAGTATGTTAATGTTAATTATATGTTGGATAAAGATATTATCCATAGACGTCTAGATACTGGAATTACATTTGCAGAGTTTACTTATACATTGATTCAGGGTTATGATTTTTTGTGGTTGTATGAGAATAAGGGATGTATTTTACAAGCAGAAGGATCTGATCAATGGGGTAATATTACAACGGGTCTTGATTTAATTAAGAAGAAGACTGGACATGATGCATATGCATTTACTATGCCACTTGTTTTGGATAAGTATGGTAATAAGTTTGGTAAAAGTGAGGGTAATGCTTTGTGGCTTGATCGGAATAAGACTTCTAGTTATGAATTATATCAATATTTGATTAATGTTGATGATGAAATGGTTATTTCTTATCTTAAAATATTTACTTTTTTAACTCCGGATGAGATTATGAAATTAGAAAAATCTAATAATGAAAACCCTCACTTAAGAGAGGCACATAAGGCATTAGCGCGTGCTATTATTACAGATTTACATGGAGAAGAAGCTTATTTAGAAGCAGTTAAAATTAGTGAGTCTTTGTTTAATGGAAATATTAAGGAACTTACTGCTCACCAATTAGAAGATGCTTTTAAGGGAATCGAACCATTTGTTGCTGAAGAAGCAAACTTGGTTGATTTCTTAGTTCAATTTGGAATTTGTTCTAGTAAAAGAGAAGCACGTGAATTTATTAGTAATGGTTCTATTAGTGTTAATGGTGATAAAGTGACAGACTTGGATTATCAGGTTACTAAAAATGATTCTATAGAACAAAAATACGTAGTTATTAGACGTGGAAAGAAAAAATATTTTATTGGGAAATTTGCATAAGTTTAAAAAAATCTATCCATTTGGATAGATTTTTTGCTGTTTTTTTGATTGTTGACATTTAAAATATTCACATTATATAATGAATTTGTCATATTTCAGTCATATTTGTAATAAGATTGGGGGATAGTATATTAATGAAAATTACCCTAGTAAGACATGGACAAACTGAAAATAATTACCTTCATATTCTTAATGGTAGAGATAATGAAATGTTAAATGATACGGGTAGACGACAGTGCCAAAAATTAAGAGAACGATTGATGGGGATTTCTTTTGATTTTTGTTATATGTCACCATTAGTTCGTACTGTTGAGACTGCATTTATTTTGATTGGTGATCGGACTCAGACTTTTCCTGATGATAGGTTAATAGAACGGGATTTAGGAGAGTTAACTGGTAAAGATAGAAGTTGTTATGATGTTAAGAAGTTTTGGGATTATGATTTGAATTATTCCATGTATGGAGTTGAAAAAATTCAAGATGTTTTTGATCGATGTCGGGACTTTTTAAATTATGTTATTCAAAAACATCCTGGCGAACATATCTTAGTCGTTTCTCATGGAGCACCTATTCGAGCATTATATCATTTGCTTCTTCATCATTCTTTACATGGCAATTTGTTAAAAGAGGAAATACCAAATTGTTATGTTTGTGAGATTGAAGTTAAGGAGGGAACTCATTTTGAATAAATATGATCAAGAAATTATTTCTAATATTAAGGTAATCTGGGATTATTTGGTATTAAATCAGGACTATGAACCAAGTGATGTTATTTTGGGATGCGGTTGTTTTAATACTGATATTCCTGTATATTGTGCGGAATTATTTAAGAATGGTTATGGTAGAAAAATATTATTTTCTGGTGGCCTTGGAAAGATTACACAACAATATTTCAATAAATCTGAGGCAGAAGTATATCGTGATATTGCTATAGATGCGGGAATATCTGCTGATGATATTTTGTTGGAAACTAAATCTACTAATACTGGAGATAATTTTCTTTTTTCAAAAGATATATTGATGATGTTAGATGCTCACAAAGTGTTAATTGTCCATAAACCATATTCTGAAAGAAGAACTCTTTCTACTGCTAAGGCGTCTATACCTAATATTCAATTCTTTATTACTTCTCCTCCATTGACATTTGAAGAATATCTTACTTGGATGCAGTCTGATTGGGAGTTGTTTCAAAATCAAGTATCTTTAATGGTTGGAGATGTTCAAAGGTGTATGATTTATCCAGAATTTGGTTGGATGCAAAAAGAAGAAGTTCCTTTGGATGTAATGGATGCCTATTCCTTTTTGAAAGAGCAAGGATTTGAAGATTATGTTTATTCTCCACAAAAAATATTAAAAATGAAAAAGCAAAATGATACAAGACAATAAAAAAGGAACTTTTTTTGAAGTTCCTTATTTGTTGTAGTATTCAACGATTAATGCTTCATTGATATCAGCATTAAGTTCATTTCTTTCTGGAAGTCTAACGTAAGTTCCTTCCATTTTACCTTCATCATAGGTAATGAAATCTACACGTTTTGTTACTTTAGCTAAGCTATCAGCAACAACTTTTAAATTTTTGTGATCTTCTTTAACAGAAATTACATCTCCAACTTTTACTTGGTATGATGGAATATCTACTTTTTTACCATTTACAGTAATATGTCCATGGTTTACTAATTGTCTAGCACCACGACGAGTAGTAGCGAATCCAATTCTATACACTAAGTTGTCTAAGCGAGACTCTAACATTCTTAAGAAGTTTGTACCTGTAACACCTTTTAATTTAGAAGCTTTTTCAAAAGTGTTTCTAAATTGTCTTTCGTTTACTCCATACATAAAACGTACTTTTTGTTTTTCTTTTAATTGTGTTCCGTAATCAGATAATTTTCCTTTACGAGCGTTTCCATGTTGTCCAGGTCCATATGGACGACGAGCTAATTCTTTTCCAGTTTCTGAAATAGAAAATCCTACATGACGTGCTTTCTTATAACTTGGTCCTGTATATCTTGCCATACTTTTACTCCTTTCATTTATTACATTCATTGAAATGATTTAGTCGTATTCTAGGGAGTTTTTTTCATTCTTTCGCGTAAACAGCTATTGTTACTTAAATTCTCAAAAAACACTTTAAAATACTCTAAATCTGCTGTTTCAAGTGAATTGCAGTTATAATTATAGGGGAAAAGTCATGATATGTCAAGGAATTATTGGTAATAATTTCTTGTTAAAATTTGTGAAAAATGTAGAAATATCTTCTTCTTTTGTGTTAGAATAGGAATAGATGATAAGGTGGTGAAGTATGCAAGGACAGTATTTAATTATTGGGTCTTATTTGGTCGTTTGTATTATTATTGTAATTGTTGCACTTCACTTTATTAGGCGAGGTATTGCAAATCGTTATCGTAAAAAGGTTCATGAATTAGAAGTTGCTAAAAACATGGTTGCTAGTACTCCTGTTTCTTTGGAGTTATCTAAAGTTGAACCAATTATTAAAAATGATAAAATGGAAGAGAAATATAACGATTGGCAAGAACGGTTTGAGCAACTTAGAGAAAAAAAGTTATCTCAGATTGATGATATGTTAATCGATTTGGATATATATATTGATAAAAAAGATTATAAAAATTGTGTTTATCGTTTAGCTAAAACAGAAATGGAAATTTATCGTGCTCGTGAGACTGCAGATTCTTTGCTTGATGAGATTAAAGAAATTACTTTGAGTGAAGAAAAGTATAGAGCGATTGTTATTAAACTAAAAACAAAATATCGGGAATTAAATAAAGATTTTCAAGATCATAGACAGATGTATGATGAGATGCAGGAAGCAATTAGTTTACAGCTTGAAAATATTGAACGCCGCTTTTTAGATTTTGAAAAAGTTATGGAAAAAAATGAATATAGTGAAGTTGTTCATATTGTTAAAGCATTAGATACTATGATTGAACATATGAGTATTGTTATTAAAGAGGTTCCTGATTTGTTATTGATGGCTAAACAGGTTATTCCTAATCGAATGAAGGAAGTTAAAGAATTAAATGATGATATGGTAAAGCAAGGGTATCCTCTTGACTATTTAAATGTCGATTATAATTTAGAAGAATCCAAGAAAAATATTGATCATATTTTAGATAGAGTTCGTGTTTTAAATTTAGAAGAGTGTATGTTTGAGTTAAAAACTATGCTTGATTATTATGATTCTTTATTTGTAGATTTTGAGAAAGAAAGACTTTCTCGTAAAGTTTATGTAGAAATGGAAGCAGATTTTCAGAAGAAGTTAGAGAAGACGAATAAAGTTGTTCAGGAAGTTTATAATCAGTTAGATGATATTAAAAGTATGTATGATTTAAATGATCAAGATGTAGAAACTATTCATGAAGTTAATAAAGTTTTGGTTGTGATTAATGATGATTATAAAAAAATGTTAGCTAAAGTTGAAGCTAAATCTTCTCCTTATTCTATGTTACAAAAGGAAGTTGAACAGTTAACAATTCGATTAAAAGAGATGGAAGATGATTTAGATAGAGCATTAAAATCTCTTGGTAATATGTATGATGATGAAGTTCGTGCTAGAGAGCAGTTAGAAGAAATTGATGATTTCTTAAAACAAAGTAAAGAAAAAATGCGTGGTTATAAATTACCTATTATTACTAATAATTATTTTGTTCAATTATCAGAGGCTAATGAGGCAATTGAAGAAGTAATTAAAGAACTTGAAAGAAAACCTATTGTTATTAAGACTCTTAATACAAGAGTAGATACTGCAAGAGATTTGGTTTTAAAGTTATATAATACTACAAATGAGATGATTAAAACAGCACAGCTTGCAGAAATGGCAATTGTTTTCGGTAATCGGTATCGCGGTAGTTATGATGAAGTTGATTCTGGTCTTGGAGATGCAGAAAAGATGTTTTTTAAAGGGGAGTATAAACAGGCGTTAGACATTTCTATTAAAGCAGTTTCTTTGGTTGATGAAAACATTTATAGAAAGTTGTTGGCGGTTTATGATAAATAAGATTAAAAAGGGTTTTGGAACTTATGAAATGCTTACTGTATGCGTTATGTTGTTAATTATAGTAGCAGTTTCTTTGGCATATGTGTTTAAAACAGATTATAAAGAAAAATATGATGTTATGAGGTATAATGCTAGAATGTTTTCTTTAACTGCTAATAATTTCTATATGGATGGAGATTATATGGATGGTAAAAACTCTGCTACTTATTATTTAAAGATGTTATTAGATCAAAAGTTAACATCAGAAATTAAAAATCCTTTTCAAGGAAATAAGTATTGTAATCCATTTACTTCTAAAGTAGAGATTAAAGATAATAAAAAATATGTTACTTTAGAATGTGGTAATTATTTAATTTATTATCAGGATAGTTCTGTTACACCTTATACAATTTATCAGATAGGATCTTGGTCTAGTCATAAGAGTAGTAATGATAATCAGATTGTAACTTTTTATAATTATAAACAGGATGATAAGGATATGTTTGATGAGGATTTGGAGTATGATATGTTTTTGTATGAATATAATAAGAAAATGAAAACTTCTTACAGTAAAATAGAAGATCTACCAAATCAGGATGCTATTGAAAAAACTACGTTATATCGATATTTAAAGAAAGTAAATTAGTTGGGAAGAAGTTATTTTCTTCCTTTTTCTATTAAATTTATTGAACATAAATATTAAACAAGTAGTTATTGTAGAATTAAGTTTACTTTGTTCTTTTGTTCTGATAAAATATATTGAGATGTTGAGGTGTATTATGAAGAGAGTTATTTTAATTAAGTATGGAGAACTTACTACAAAAAAAGGGAATCGTAATTTTTTTATTTCTACGCTTATGCAAAATATCAAAAATAAATTAAAAAATTTTGATGTTATAATTATTAAAGATCGTAGTCGTATGTATATTGAATTTCATGATGAGGATTTAGAACAAATTAAGAGAAAATTGGATTGTGTTTTTGGTATTCATATGTATCACATTGCTTATCTTGTCGATACTAATATTGATTCTATTAAAAATTTGTTGATAGAATTAGTACAAAATTTAGATTTTAAGACTTTTAAGGTGGAAACCAAAAGAAGTGATAAAATTTTTCCTATTCATAGTCAAGAGATGAATCGACTTCTTGGTAGCGTTGTTTTGAAAAATAAAGATAATATATCTGTAGATGTTCATCATCCTGAATTGTTTATTAAAGTAGAAGTAAGAGAGAAAAGTAGTTATATTTATTTTAATGCTTATCATGGCGCTGGTGGATATCCAATTGGAACACAACCTAGAGGAATGTTGATGTTATCAGGTGGTATAGATTCTCCTGTTGCTGGATATATGGCGATGAAGCGTGGAATTCCTGTTGATTGTGTTTATTTTGAGGCGATTCCTCATACAAGCTTGGATGCTAGAAATAAGGTTATTGAACTTTCTAAAAAATTAGCAAAATATACAAATGAAGTGCATTTGCATATTGTTAATTTTACAAAAATTCAAGAAGAAATTTATAAAAACTGCCATCCTAGTTATTGTATTACTATTATGCGCCGTATGATGTATCGTATTATGGAAAGATTGGCAGATCAATATCAGGCATATGCTATTATTAATGGCGAATCTGTTGGTCAAGTTGCTTCACAAACGCTTACTAGTATGCGTGTTATTAATGAAGTTACTTGTATGCCTGTATTAAGACCTGTTGCTTGTTTTGATAAACTGGAAATTATTGATTATGCTAAAAAAATAGATACTTATGATATTAGTATTTTGCCTTATGAAGATTGTTGTACAGTATTTGTTCCAAAACATCCTGTTATTAATCCTAGTTTGGAACAAGCTAAAAAGGAAGAAGCAAAATTCGATTTTTCTCCTATGATAGATATTGCTGTTGAGAATATTCATACTATTGTCTTAAAAGAATCAGATGATAGCTTTTCTGATTTGTTATAAATTTCCAATAAATTTTTTGTATTAAATTAAAAAAAATTCACAACCTATGAATGTAGGAGGTGAATGAAATGAATAACTCAAAAAATACTATGAAAATGAGAGTTCCTGGTGCTAAACAAGCTATCGATAAAATGAAATATGAAATAGCTAACGAGTTTGGTGTTAATTTAGGACCAGATGCTACTAGCCGTGCTAATGGTACTGTTGGTGGTGAAATTACTAGACGTTTAGTTCAAAACGGAATGAA
>CALVTC010000014.1 GCA_944359885.1 uncultured Bacilli bacterium
GTCCCCCGTAAATTACAGGTTACAATCCTCTAATTAGAAACTATTTATAAACTGTCCAACTTTTGGGGTTCAGTTCAGTTTGGATTGTACTATTTCTTTAGAATATAATCTTCCAATGACTTCTAAAAGAATAGATTTAATATTATCCGGTTATAATCACAAACATCAAGAAATATTAATTGTGTTTGAACTTAAACAATGGAGTCAAATAAATGATGTTAAGAATAGTGACTTTATGGTAGAAACCGTTATTAATGGTGGCTTGCATCAGGTTGTACATCCAGGATATCAGGTGTGGTCGTACACAGAACTGTTTAAGGATTATAACGAATATATTCAACAAAATAATGTTGTTGTTATACCAGCAGTTTTGTTACATAACTATAAAATAAAGGATAATGATATATTACTGTCTTCAAAATATGATGATTTTAATAAGTATGTAAGAATATTGGGAAGTAATTCGGAAAACGAATTAATTAATTTTATAAATGATAACTTATTATATGGCGACAGTGGTGTAATCATGGAAAATATCGACTCATCTCCTCTAAGGCCATCTAAAAAATTACAGGAAGAAGTCAATTCTTTGATTTGTAATAATAATTATTTTAGATTAATAGATGAACAAGTCGTTGTCTTTGACACAATAGTTTCAACACAAAAAAGTGGCAAAAAAAATGTAATAATTGTTACAGGAAATCCTGGTACTGGTAAATCAGTCATTGCAATCAATCTACTAAATTATTTTTTAATCTCAAATAAAATATGTCAGTATGTTTCTAGAAATACTGCTCCAAGAGTTATTTATTCATACAAATTGAAAGGAAGTATGAAAAAAAATAGTATTGATAACTTGTTTAAATCATCTGGGAATTACACAAATACCGAAGAAAATGTATTTGACGTTTTAATAGTTGATGAAGCACATTGCTTAACAGAAAAATCAGGCTTATTTAGTAATTATGGTGAAAATCAAATAAAAGAAATTATTAAAAGTGCTAAAACATCAATTTTTTTCATAGATGAGAAACAAAAGGTTCATTATAATGATATTGGTACTATTGACAATATTGAACATTTTGCCAAAGAATATAAAGCAAAAGTAACTAAGCTTAATTTAAGTTATCAATTTCGATGTAACGGCTCAAATGAATATCTTGACTTTATCGATTATCTTTTAGGTTTTAAAGATAAATATGATTACTCACATATTAATTACCATATTAAAGTAGTAGATACTCCTGGTGAACTCTTAAAAATCATTAAAGAAAAAAATGAAGATTCTTTATCTAGAATAGTGGCTGGTTATTGTTGGAATTGGAACAAAAAAGAGTTAAATAATTCGAACTATCACGATATAAAAATAGGTGACTTTGGAATGAGCTGGAATTTAGGACAAAATCAAACTTTTGTAATAGATGATTCTATTAACGAGGCCGGCTGTATACATTCTGTACAGGGCTTAGAATTCGATTATGTTGGTGTTATTGTTGGAATGGATTTGCAGTATATAGGTAACAATGTTGTGGCTGATTTTTCTAATCATGGTTCTGCTGACCCTTCATTTAAAGGAATTAAAAAGTTATATAAAGAAGATTTTGACAAGGCAAATGCTATAGCAACTAATTTAATAAAAATTGCCTATAGAGTTCTTCTAACTCGCGGAATAAAAGGTTGCTATATATATTGTGAAGACGACAAGTTGAGAGAATATTTTAAACATGAGATAAAAAAAGTGACTGATTAATTGTTTTTATGATATACTAATTAATACAAGAAAGTGGTGAAATTATGAAAAAGTATAACGTAATTGTAATATTTAATAAAGATTTAACGCAAACACTAATGTGTAAAAGAACAAAGGAACCTTATATGGGAATGTATAATTTAGTTGGTGGAAAAATAGAAAAAGAAAACGATGGATTAAATGAAGCATATAGAGAACTAGAAGAAGAGACTGCTATAACAAGAAAAGATACTTCTCTTTCGCATTTCATGAATATTGAATATATATCTTTTGATAAAATTATTGAAGTTTATTATGGGGTGTTAAATAAAGATGTAGAATTAATTGAAGAAGTCAATAAACTTGAATGGGTAGATATTAATGATGATTTTTTTGACATGAGTAAATACGCTGGCGAGGGAAATATTGGCCATATAATTGAAGAAATAAAAATAAGTTTAAGTAATAATTGACAAGCATGTGTCACTTTTTCGAGAGTGTGCCATTTACGTTCCTAAAAAAACGTGATAAAATAATATTATAGGATAATTATAAAAGAATTGATTTTGGGAGATATTTTTTATCTCTCTTTTTCTATTTTATTCTTTAAATTTTCTTATAAGAAAGGAGCGTGGTTTTATATTTTTTGAATAAGTTTTCTAAACTGTCGGAGACTATTTAGTGGGTCTTAGGGATATTCCCTAACAAGCTTAGGGTGTGTAAACACCATGCTTGATAGTTTTAAAGTATACCATCTTTTATAAGTAGTATTGTTTTAAAAAAATAATGTTTTTTAGGAGTATTTAGCACATTGAAAACTTTTAATGTGTTTTTTTGTGCCTTAAAAAAATATAATTAAACGAGGTGATACTAATGGCAGTATTACGAGTAGAAAACTATGATAAGGATGGAAAAAGATTAGAACCTAAAAATGTTACTTTAACTTTTTCTTTATTATATACACTATTAAAGAAACACATGAAAGAAGCATAAGCTAAATTATAAGCATTTTATTTTTTGTATAAAAATGTTATTATGTAGTTGCAAGTTTTTTACAAAAAATGCTTTTATAAAAAGGAGGTACAAGTTATTAATCATATAAAAGCAGTAGTAAAAAAAATAAAAGCTCTTTATGTTCGTGTTTCAACTGATTCTCAAGTAGAAGGCTATTCTATAGAAGCTCAAATAGAGTTTTTAGAAAACTATTTAAAGAGTCAAGGATGGAATGATTATGAAGTATATATGGATCCTGGATTTAGTGGTAAGAATTTAGAAAGACCTGCGATTCAAAAACTAATCAAAGACTGTGAATCTGGTAAAATTGATATGGTATTGGTCTTTAAATTAGATAGATTATCACGTAGTCAAAAAGATACTCTCTTTTTAATAGAAGAAGTATTTAATAAAAACAATGTAGGTTTTATTTCTATTAGGGAAAGATTTGATACCACTTCCCCTTTTGGAAAGGCAATGATAGGAATACTTTCTGTCTTTGCCCAATTAGAAAGAGAAACAATTTTAGAAAGAACTAGAATTGGTCTTAAAAAACGTGCTGAAGACGGTTTTTGGCGAGGTGGTGGTAAAACTCCTTTCGCTTATGACTATGATAAAGAAACAGGAACTTTAGTAGTGAATCAAGAAAGAAAAGTTATTTTTGATTTAATGAAGACTTTGAGATTACAAGGATATAGTTATCATGAATTATCTAAAGTAACTGGATATGATGAAGCATGGATTCAAGGAATATTAAATGCTAAAACTAATTTAGGAAAAATTCCTTACAAAGGAGAACTTTATGATGGAAGACATGAAGCGATTATTAGCGAAGAAGAATATGAACAATTACAAATGATAGAAAAATCCCGAAGTAGAAATCAACATGCTAGTCATTACTTATTATCAGGAAAGATATACTGTGCGAAATGTGGTGCCAAATATCGTTATCAAAAGTGGGGACAAAGAATTATTTGTTACTGCTATTCACAACAGAAAAGCAAACCTAAATTAGTAAAAGATCCTAACTGTAATAATTTAAGACTTGATAGTTTTGAAATTGAGGATGCCTTTTTAGAACAGTTATTTGCGATGTCTTTAGATGAAAATTTATTTAGAGAAACATTTCATTTATCAAAAACAAGTCTTGAAGATGAATTAAAAATAAGATTAGAAAAAACTGGTAAGAAAATAGAAAACTTAATTCAATTATTATCAGAAGATATTGCTAAGACAGAAATAAAAATAGAATTAGAAAAGCTAATAGAAGAAAAGACAAATATAACAAAAGAGCTAGAAGATATAAAAGAAAAAGAACAGACGAAAAAAAGTTATGAAGAAATAAAAAATCTAAGTAAAGTATGGACTCACTTAGAGTTTAAAGAAAAAAGATGCGTCATTGAAGGACTACTAGATAAAATTGTTGTTGATGGTAATACTTTAAAAATATACTGGAATGTTAGTGAAATCTAACATAAAAATTATAGTGTTTTCTCCCTATATGTCTTATACTCCGATTAAACTCATCGATATATTTATCTTTAAAGCACTAATTAATGTTGGTATATTACTTGGTAGTATTACCTTAGTAAATATTTGTCTTTTATTTGCTCCTAGTGATTTTAGTAATGTTATATAACTTTGATTTGTTCCTGCAAAACCTTGATAAATGGTAATAATTGTTACAAAAGTACTGATTAATAGTGCCATAAAAATAATGGAATTAGTACTTGCTCCCACCCAGATAATAATAAGTGGTCCTAGAGCTACCTTGGGTAGAGAGTTTAATATTGTTAGATAGGGATCTATTATTTTAGCTATTATTTTGTTACTCCAAAGAATAGTTGCGACTATAAAACCTATTATGGTTGCTATTAAAAAACTTACTATAACTTCGTAAACTGTTACACCAATATGTAAAAATAATGTATTATCATTAAATAGTTGTATCGTTGTTTTTATTACTTCTGTTGGAGAAGATGATAAAAATGTATTGATTAATTCAAATCTAGATAATAGTTCCCAGATAATTAAAAATGATACAATTATCAGCAAGCGAAAAAAGCAGACAATTCTTTTTTCCCTTTTTTGTTTTTTTATGTATTCTATATGTTCTTTACTATATGTGGACATCTAAATCCCTCCAAATCGTATCATAATATTTTGAAAATTCTTTGCATTTTCTGTTGTTGATTGGGGTAGATTTATTTGTTAGTTTAATATTATATATTTTTTTTACTACTGCTGGTCTTTTGGAAAGAACTACAATTCTATCCGACATACTAATGGCCTCGGCAATAAGTCTAATTAATATGACTATTGAAAGTCTTATTATATAAGGGTTTCATTAAAATAATAGTTGTTAATTGTGGTTAGATTTGTCAAAAAAAATCTTATAGTAGTGTTATATGTCTAAAGCTAATTATATCGTTTAATGGGCGATTAATTGGCTTATTTTTTGTGCTTATATAAATATAAAACGTCTAATAAAATTAATTTGTTATTATTTGGTAATTATATCTTCCATTATCAAAAATAAAGTGTTTACATAGTACCCACTTAGGTTGGGAGGTGAAAAAATGGCTTGTATAAAAAGGATAAAGGCATTACTTATATGTCCTAATGAGTTACCAAAAATAGTAGAAATACCTAATACTTTAAAATCATTTCAAACACAAGTAAATGGTAAAATAGCAGTATCTTATTTACTTAAAGATAATGATGTATGTTTAATTTGTAATGATGAGGGAAAGTTTAACTTATCTAAACCTAATAGAAGTATTGGTAATGATATTATTTATGATAACTTTTTAATTGTAGGAGATGATTATGTTAAAGGTGACTTTAAATCACTAACTAAAGAACAAATACTAAAATATCAAAAACTCTTTGATAAAGATAGTATTACAAGAACTCAAAGTAAAATCAATGCTAGAAAACTAGTAAATGCTATATTTAGTAGAAGATAATGGAAAGATGAGGTAAATATGGAAAATAAACAAAATAGTAAAAAGAATAAAAGGAAAGATAAAAAGTCTAAAGAAAAGAAGAAAGTATCATCAGTTGATCTATTGGAGAAACGAGTTATCTACTTAACTGGGGAAATTGATGAAAGATTATCTAAAGAAGTAATTGATAAACTTATGAAACTTGATATGTGTAATCATAAGGATATAACATTATATATAAACTCTCCTGGTGGTGAAGTACGAGAAGGACTTGCTATTTATGATGTTATGAATATGATTAAAAGTGATATAAAAACAATTTGTATAGGTAGATGTGCAAGTATGGCAAGCATCCTTTTAATTAATGGAACTAAGGGAAAAAGATATATACTACCAAATGCAGAAATAATGATACACGAAGTATCATCTATGTGTTTTGGAAAACTTGGAGAAATGCAAGATAAAGTTAAGCACACAGAAAGACTCAATAATAAACTTTATAGAATTATTTCCAAAAATACTAAACAGTCATTTCAGGAAGTAAAGAAAATGACTCATAAAAAAGATAATTGGATGAATGCTTATGAAGCTATAAAATATGGCTTTGTTGATAGTATTTTAAAATAAGTAGAAAGTGAGTTGTAATATGAGAAGTTCATTAGATAATATTATAAAAATGATAGAGAACTATTTTAAAGACGAAGTATGGCAAAGCAGCCCTCCTCTTAAAGAACACGATTTCCAATTAATTATATTAACTTTTAAAATTATTAATCTCCGAGATACTGTAGAAAGAATAAATGATATAAATGCTACTATTAATGAATTACTTATGTATATGATAGTTACTTTTAAAATCCCCTCTTTAAAAGAAGATGATAATATAATTTGGTTACAAGATAGTAAAGCAACTAGAAAGCTTATCATTAAAGTATATAAAGAACTATCTAAATTACTAAAGTAATATTAAATTGCACCAAATTGTTCTATATTGGTTGTTATATGTTTACTTAAAAGAAAATCGTTTACACGTTGTTTAAAAGTGTAATATCTCATCTAAACCCATAGGCGACATACTTTTCAATAATTATTTGCAATAATAAAGATTAGAAAAGTGGTGATAAATCTATGAGAAGTTATGACAAGCATACTTTATCTATTTTAGTTCGTAAAAATATAAGAAAGTATCGTAAGATGAGAAATTACACATTACAAGAATTAGCAGATAAAACAGATTTTACCCATCAATACGTACGGGATCTCGAGTGTCCTTCGGTAGATAAAACACCAACATTAGAAGCTTTAGGTAGATTTGCAACAGCTTTAGAAATTGATATAAGACAATTATTTGATGATATTAATGAAGACAGCAAGTAGTTGTCTTTTTTATTTTTTGTAAAAGATTATATAAATGTCGCCTGGCAGTTGTAAAAATATCTTCTATGTGTTAATCTATTATTATAGAGAGGTGATTTTATAAGTGTATGAAAAAAAACGTTCAAGAGGATTTTAACGGTGAAGTAACAGAAGCTGATGAAGCAAAGAAAAAGGTTAGCGAAAATGATAATCAAAAGGAAGTAACAGTTATTAGCAGTGAGAGAGAAAGTTCAAGTTCTGGTACAATAATGATTTTTATTGGAGTATTTCTTTTGGTAGTAGGTTTTGGCGTTATTTTTAATGTTGTATCTATATATGATAACTTTCCATTTTTATCTAATTTCTACCCTATTATTGCAACGATATGTCCAATTTTAGGATTTACTTTGCTGGGATTGGGAATTAATTTAAATAAAGCTCATAATCTTAGCGAAATAATGAAAGATATAGAACTTGTTGGAAAAAAAATAAACGAAATAGAAAGTTTAATCGGTGAACATACATCAATAGACATTACAAGTAATGGGCAAAGACTTTATCGTTGGGAAGATTATTTAGAATTATTATGTGATAAAGATAACGTGTGTTTAGAAGTTTTAAAGAACAGTATAATAGAGCAAAAAAATAATCAAGAGAAATAAGGGAGGTATAATTAATATGATTTTAAAAATAAAAGCTGATGTACAACCATTAGAGGCTTATAATATTTTTATTGATGAGGAAAAGATTACTAAAGTAAGAGGAAACAAGATAACGACATTAAAAGTATCTGATGATGACCATGAGGTTCAATTAAAGAGTATGAATGGAAAATCAGAAATAATAAAAATATCTAAAGTTAAAAACAAAGACGATATTGTGACCTTAAGTTTTACTACCGATTGGAGTAAGACTTTAAAGGAAGGATATTTCCAACAAATATGAGGAGTGAAATAATATGAAAAGTAAATCAAACTTAAATAATAATTGTAAAAAAATAACAACCATTAAAATATTTGGTATCTTTGTACCTCTATTACTATTCATTATTACAGGATGTTCTAGCAATACAACTATACCATCGGATTTTTACGGAGTATATTGCACATCTGATCATCTTTCAACTGAAAATTGTTTTAAGTTTGAAGATGACTTTAGCTATTGTTTTTATCAATGTTCAGCTATGTCTTTATATAATGATTATTCATTACAAGCATTAAATTCTTGCATAGATAGAATTGAAAGTGGAGATAAATCGGGGTCTTGTGGGGATTATAGTTATTCAGATGACGTTATAACTTTATCTAATGGTAAATCATACAATATTAATTATGATAACCCTTCTGGTGATGTAAGTTCTATTTCCGATAGTTCTGCAGTTTATTACAAAAAATAATTTTATAGAATGGAGTAAAAAATGAGTAAAAGAAGTAAAAAAGTAATATATGGAATACTTGCTATTGTAATCGTTGTAGGTATACTTGCTATTAACATTCTTATACCTGCACCTAATCCAAATGATAACGATACTAATACAGTCGAAGAAGAAACCGACACTAGAGATGTTTTATATAAATATAATTCTGAAGATTTTGATTATAGCAAACTTGAAAGTGGAGGCTTTACTATAGACTATACAACAGCTAATAATGGAACAGCTAAGGAAGGTATAATCTTGCATAAAGATAATAGTTGTTATTATTATGCTACATTTAAAATGTCAGATGGATATTATAACCTACTTTCTGATAGTTGTACTTATAAAGTGGATAATAATTCTATCTCATTAACAGTAGATGTTACTAATACGTATATACCTACAAATGGAACATCAACCCAAACCGAAAGTTTAAAAGGTCAAGTAATAACAGGTGAATTTTTAGACAACTGGAAATATTTACAAATAAATGGTATGTCATATAAAAACCAAGACTATAATTGCACAGAAAAAAATAATATCGCTACTGTTCTTTTTAACCCTAAAACTAAACAACTACATCAACAAAATGGTAATGTTGTATGTCATGCAGATGAAACTAGCGAAGATTTAGCTATAGACGTATCAGATTATAGAATTGTAGATAAGACAAAAACTAATGAATAGCTTTAATTAATTATTAGCAGTGCAAAACGAGTTTAATCAGCTCGTTTTTTGTTGGTGGTGCATTGTTTAACTAATTAACGAACGGTTACACGTTGTAATTTTGTATTTTTTTCTAACATATCTTGTAATTAATTTAATTTTTGGTAACATCTACTCTACCGTAAAAGGTAATTTGAAAGGAGGTATATAAATGCTTAATATGCTTATAATAGTAGGAAGATACAAAGGATTAATTGAAGAAGATAATCAAGTAATATTAAAAATAGAAATACCAAAAAATGAAAAAAATAAAGACGGTATATATGAAATAGACAGACTAAAGTTTATTGTATCAGAAGAAAAAGCAAAACTAATATCTGAGCATTGTGAACTTGGTTCTATACTTGGAATAAAAGGACAATTAAGTTCTATAAACGATGAAATGATTGCATTTGCTAATAAAATTACATTTCTTAGTTCTAAAGAAATAAGTAAATAATTCTAAATATATAATATTACATAAGAAACACAGAAAAACTGTGTTTTCTTTTTGTAAAGAACTTGCACTATTATTGATTATGTGGTCACATATTAGTTGCAACGAAATCATTTGTTTTCGTTTAATTAATTAACCATTGAATTATAGGAGAAAACTTTAAGATTATATTGTATTTTCTCTGTATTAGTTGCAGCGAAATGTAAAAGAGGATTTCGTTTCATAAAGAGAAAGGAGTTAGCTATGACTATATGGGGTTATGCTCGTTGTAGCACTAATGAGTTAAAACAAAATATTGACTCACAGACCAGGGAATTAAAAGAATTAGGATGTAAGGATGAAACTATCTATATTGAATGGGAAAGTGGGATTAAAGAAGATAGAAAAGAGTTAGATAAGTTGTTTAATGCAATACAAGATTATGACACTATTGTAGTAGTTAGTCTTGATAGACTTAGTAGGTCACTTTTGCATTTCTGTAAACTGATTAATATTATAGAACAAAGACATTTAAAACTTATTGTTGGAAAATCATTTGTGGTTGACTGTACTAATAAGAAAATGGATATAATGACAGAAACTTTACTCAAAGTTATTTCAATTTTTAATGAACTTGAAAGAAATATGATATGCTCTAGGGTACAACGTGGCGTTAACAATGCTAGAGCAAAGGGGGTTAAGTTAGGACGACCAAAAATTACATATGATGATATACCTACTATATTCTTTCATTTTTTACCAATGTATAATAATAAAACAATAAACTTAACTCAATTTTCGGATGTTACTCACCTATCTATACCAACTATTTATAAATATTGTGAAATTGTAAAAAACAAAAGAGTTTAATAAACAATAAGTCTATGCTATAATAAAGCCGTGATGATTATGTTAAAGTTATTAAAAGAAATGCAAAAAAATGGAATATTTAAATTAATCCCCTCTGACATTGATTTAGACAGTATTATTGACAGAGCTTATACAGAGCAAGATGTAAAGATACATCTTCAAGAAATACAAGACTATATTAAGAGATTAGATATGGAATTAACATTGAAGTATAATGTCCCTATTGCTAACTATTTAAGTGATTTTTATGATAAGTTTCATTATGAATTGTTTGATATAGCATTTACTAAAGAAGAAATAGAAAAAGGTACTGTTTATCAAAAACAAATAACATTTGGTAGTGCTGGAATAGGTAGATTAGGTTTAAGTAGTGATGAAAGTATCAAGTTTCAATTAGATGAAAGAAAATTACTAAAACTTGCTAACCACTATTATATTAAGTTAAAAGAAAATCCAAGATATGATAATAAATACTTTTATATTCCATTTGAACACTTAAAAACTATTTTTACTACTGACAATAATAAAATCTTAAAAGATAGTGTTGTAGATTTATGCAAACGAATAAGTGCTAAACAAGTTTATTGGGCTTTGAACGATACTAAGTACAAGAAATTAAAAAAAGAAAAATTAGATATTGGTAAGAATATTCCACTACTCGATTTGACTATTATATATCTACCAAGGGAACATCAAAAAGGTATTAATGGAACAAGTTATGCAATAAAAGGAATATTATGCAAGGTTACTAACTTTATGAAAATGAGATATGAAATCAAACAAATAGCTAATTTCTTTCCTGTTTCTTGTTTAAAACGTAATTATTTAGAGTTTGTTATAGCTGAAAAAATTATCTATCAATTAAACATTTTAAATACAAACAATATTAGAAATGAAAAGATAATAACAAATCACAAACGACTAAGCGTTAATGCAAGAAAAACTGTTGAGCAAAGAATAAAAAGTTCTTATGAAAAAAGTTTGGGTGATCTAGCAAATGAAATATATGTTTATAAGAACAATGAACAACAGTCTAGCAACTATCTTTATGAAATACTAAATAAATCTAATTCTAAAAGACAAATACTAGAATTTTTAACAGCGGTAAGGAATGTATTAGAAACAATTAGTAATAGTCCTAATTCTCCTTATGGAACATCATTTATTATTAGAAATAAAATAATTATGTTTAATGATGATAATGCTAATGTTAAAACGATAGAAGATATTTACCAAGAGGTACTTAAAATAGTAGATAAGTTTGAAACTAGAGGAAGATTTAAAAACATATTACGAGATGGAGAATTAAAATTAAGAGTTAGTATAGTAGTTTAAAACAAAATGTAACATAATGTTCTAATTATAGAATATTATGTTTTTTTTATGTAAAAATATGTTTTTAGAATATTTTAAAGTCCAAGTACAACTTGGATTTTTTTACTTATATATTTATATATACAGCTTCCAAATAGAAGTTCGAAAACTATCAGTTTTCTCTCTCATTATGAGTGTCAGATGAAGTTCTATTTGGAAGTTGTTACTGACCTTGTAGAAGGACATCTGGCGCCGAATTTTTTTTTGGAGAGGAGGTGCGAAGATGTATCTAAATAAAAAGACTTCTGAACCTGAACTAGAAATATGTGACCGAGATTATAATCCTACTGTTAGGAAGAATGTTCAAAAACAGCAAGTGTTGCTAGAATATTGCAGTTCATTACAAAATGAGAAGTCTAAAGCAGAAGTAATTCCCACTAATATTTCTGAACTGGATAAAATACTTGGTGGTGGTTTACGACCAGGAATATTTGTTTTCGGGGCTAATCCAGGTTTGGGAAAAACCAGTTTAATGCTACATCTTATGATAGAACTAGCATTACAAGAACAATATACCTTGCTTTTCAACCTAGAAATGTCTGTACAACAAGTTCAAACTAGGTTATTATCTAACTTTTCATATAGAAAAAGTTTAATAGATAATAGTAAACATAAGTTTAGTATTAATGAATTATCATCTTTAAAAGATATTCTAAACTTTAAAGATGACTATAACGAACTTGTTCATGCTTATGCTGATGAAATTGATAAATACATCAATATAATTAGCAAAAGCGAAGATTTACATATGGAAGGTGTATATGGCAATAATTCTTCTAGCTATGTAGAGAGAATTGAAAGTGCATTAATTAATTATTATAACTATTATAAAATTAAGCCGGTTATAATAGTTGATTTTCTACAACTATTAGAAACTGAAATACCAGAAGAAGATAATGGTAAAGTCTATGATAAGAGATTAGAAACAAATCTTATCATAGATAAATTAAAAAAATATAGCAATGTCTATCAAGCTACTATTATCTTAATCAGTTCTCTATCAAGAAATTCTTATACAAAAACAGAAGATGAGGAAGATGACTTTGTATATGATTTATCAATCTTTAAAGAATCTGGACATATTGAATATACAGGTGATTTTCTTGCCCTACTTACTCAAGGTAAATCCAAAGTAAGCTTTACAGGTGAAGAACCTAAAATTATTAACATCAATGTGTTAAAAACAAGATATAGTCAGTACGCTGGCGAAAGAACATCTTTAGTATTTTTACCAGAATATTCTTATTTCGAAATACCTGATAACAACTAAAGCGGATGATTATGTGGGTTGTATTAATACTTGACCTGTGGTAATCAGTAGTTAGCATTAAGTGTTATCAATAAACTAAATAGCATATATTAAAAAGGAGGAATATTATATGAACGAGAAAAAAATTGCTCTATCAAAAGATATTCAAGTAAAGATGATAGAATTCTTTATGAGAACATCTATTCCCAGAATGACAAGTAAATAATATAAGTTGGTGATATTTTGAAAGATAATAATCCAACAAGAGCAGCATTATATATAAGAGTATCCACTGAACGACAAGTACAGGAAGGATACTCCATCTCTGCTCAAAAAACAAACTTAACTAAATTTGCAAATGATCAAGGATGGTCAATCTGTGAAACATATGCTGATGAAGGTATTTCTGGAAAGAATATCGAAGATAGACCAAATGTAAAAAGACTAATTAAAGATATTAAAGACAAGAAAATAGATGTAGTTGTTTTATACAAGTTCGATAGATTAACTCGTGATATGTCCGATACAGAAGATATTATAAAGCTTATTCAACAATATGAAATAGGCGTATATACTATATCAGGCGGAACAGTAGATGTGACGACAGCATCAGGACGATTTATAGTAAGAATGAATGGTGCGATTGCTCAATTAGAAAGAGAACAAACTATTGAACGTGTAAAAATGGGATTTATAGAAAAAGTACGTCAAGGAAAATCGTTATGTGGCAATACTGCTTCTTATGGTTACGATAGACCTAAACATCAAGAAATACAATCTATTAATAAAAAAGAAGCAAAAGTTGTTAAAAGAATATTTAAAATGTACACACTTGAAAACAAAACATTTACTGAAATAGCAAATATTCTTAATGCCGAGGGAATTCCTACTAAGCTAAAAGGTAGAGTTAGAAAGAGACCAAATAGTGATGAAGTCTATACAATTAACTCTGTATGGCAAGCTAAGACAATTAGACTAATGTTATCTAATATAACCTATATAGGTGGTGTACGATACGGTATTAATAAAGAAAATGGCTTTGAAGTATTAAATGGCTTACACGAACCCATCATATCACAAGATTTATGGAACAAAACACAAGAAAAACTAGGTAAAATTAAGAAGATACATAGAACTAATCATCCAAAAGATGATGTATATTATTGTGGTATTCTAGTATGTGGTTATTGTGGTCGAAAATTAACTACTCAAAGAACAGTTAAAACTCATAAAGACGGCTCAACTATAACCCATTTTGGTTATCGTTGCCTGTATCGTGAAAGAGGTCAATGCATAGCATTAGGAATGAGTCACAAAAAGGTAGAAGAAGCTTTTTTGAAATATATTGATAATATAGAAGAATTATCTGAAATAGATAATGTTAGTCCTGAGTTAGAGAAAGATGAAGCATTAGAAGATATTAATGATTTAAAGAAAAGAATATCACAAATTGAAAGTAAAAAGAAAGAGATAATGCATCTTTTTATGGAAAATGAAATTGTCTATAATGATATGAAATATATGAGTAGCGAATTAGACAAGAAATTATCAATACTAAAAGATGAATTAACTCAACAGGAAAAGAAATATCAGCCAGTTAAGCAATTAGATAAGGGTAAAATTGCTAAAACAATAAAAGAGCATTGGCAGTTCTTAACTAATAGAGAACGCTTAGAATTTCTTAATCAATTTGTGAAAGAGATTGTTATCATTAATAGAGATAAAGATAAAGTCAATGGAAAAGCTGAAATAATAGAAGTTAAATGGTACGATGAATAGGAAGCTTAATAACTTCCTATTTTTTATAGTATTTGATATAATGAAAACATCTTATAAAGTAAGAGGTGTTAATAGTCATACTAATTAGACTTATTGCTTCGGCAATATCATGAGTTACCATGATTGCTGTTTTTCCTTCTTGTTTTATTATTCTATAAATGTCATCACTAATTGCTAATCTAGATTGATAATCTAGTGCAGACATTGCTTCATCTAATAGTAAAATATCGGGTTTTGTAGCAAGTGTTCTAATTAATGCTACTCTTTGACGCATTCCGCCTGATAATCTCGATGGGTATTCATTCATAAATTCCTCTAGACCATATGTTTTTAATAAATGGATTACATATTCCTTATTTTCTTTTGTTAATTTTTTATTTATTTCTAAACCTAGTAAACAATTATCTAGTACAGTTCTCCACTCAAATAGTGAATCATTCTGTAACATATACCCTATTGTATAATTTTTTAAAAAAGAAATATTTCCATTTGATTTTTCTTCTAGCCCTGCGAGAATAGAAAGTATTGTTGACTTTCCACATCCGCTAGGTCCTACAATGGAGATAAATTCTTTCTCTTCTACATCAAATGATACAGATTCCAGTGCCTTGATTTCTCCATCTCGTGTATGAAATGATTTCTCTAAGTTGGAAATTGTAAGTATTTTATCCACGATACATTAATTCATCATATGGAACTTTTTCTGTAATAGCTCCATAATCAATCATAATATCTTGTAAATGATTGAAAGAATCTTCCGAAAATTCTGTTGTTTTAGGCCATGCATCGATATCTCGGTACCTTTTTACTACTTTAGCAATATCTTCAATCGAAGTGTCTGGGAATTGATCCACAATTGCTTTTGCTACTTCTTCATCTGTATGATTATGAACATAATCAATTCCTTTTTGAATTGCTTTTGTGAAGTTTTCGATTAATTCTTCATTTTCTTCTATAAAACTAATTCTTGCAGAATATGATGTGTAAGGTACGACTCCACCTAACTCTCCAACGCTTGCTACCACGTATCCATATCCTTCTTTTTCTAGTTCTAATGCATTGGGTTCAAATAATGTTACAAAGTCTCCTTGTCCTCCAATGAATGCTCCTCCCATGGCAGCAAAATCGATTGAGGTATCAATTTCTACGTCTTTTTCTGGATCAATGCCATTTTGTTTTAAGGCATATTCTAGTGTCATTTCAGGCATTCCACCGGCACGTCCTCCTAATACTGTTTTTCCCTCTAAATCTTCTAGTGAAAAATCTTCTATCTTTTCACGTGATACTAAGAACGAACCATCTTTTTGTGTTAGTTGAGCAAAAGTCTTTAGATAATCTTTTTCTCCACCATTGTATACATAAATTGTTCCTTCACTTCCGCAGAAACCAATATCAGCATCTCCTGATAAAACGGCGGCTGTTACTTTGTCTGCTCCACTAGTTAAAATCAATTCTACATCTATTCCTACTTCTTCGAAATACCCTTCTTCTATTGCCACATATTGTGGAGCATAGAATATTGAATGAGTAACTTCAGCTAAGGTAATTTCCGTTAGATTCTCGCCCTCTTCTTTTTCTTTATTAAAATCAAATAATACTAAGGCAGCTAATAAAAATACCAATATACCACCTATAATAAAAATAATAACTTTCTTTTTCATATTTCTCCTTTCACTACAGTATTATATGAGATTTGTGAAAATTTGTTATCTTGTTTCTACATTGTATTTTTATTTCATATTTTATGCGAAAAAAAAAGACGTTTTCACGTCTTAATCTAATTCAATTAGTTCATATTCTCTTGTTCCAAAACCTAATTTTGCAGCTGCTTCTATAGTATGAACTCCATGTAGAGATTCAATTCTTTTAATTAACTTATCTTTTCCAGGGTCTGTTGAATTATATACCATATCAAGACATGCTTGGTCTATAGCAATAGGATCAAGGCTTGCTAAAATTCCGATATCCTTCATACATGGGGCAGAAGCATTTCCATCGCAATCGCAATCAACAGAAATATTTTTCATAACATTAATGTATGCTGCATTACCATTGAAATATTTTACAACACTATCTGCTGCATCAGCCATTGCTTCTAAGAATCTATCTTGTTCTGGTAGATTGTTAAATAATTCTTTTTGATCAGATACTTTTCCAGCTGTATGAATTAGAGTCTTGCCAGCAGATGATGCACAACCAATTGATAATTGTTTTAAAGCGCCACCATATCCTCCCATGGCATGTCCTTTAAAGTGAGATAATACTAATAATGAATCATAGTTTGCTAGATCTTTTCCTACATAGTTTTTCTTTAATACTTCTCCATTCGGAATATCAAGTTCCATATCTGGTCCTTCTTCATCTAATAAGTCAAATGGAAAATATTTGTCCCACTCATGTTCTTTGATTAATTCTTTGTGTTTTTCTGTTGAATTTCTAGCTCCAGCATAAGCAGTATTACATTCTACTACTGTACCATTTACATGATTTACCATGTCACGAACAAATTCTGGTCGTAAATAATTTTGATTTCCCTTTTCTCCAGAATGCATTTTTACTGCAACTTTTCCTGGTAATTTTTTCCCCAATGCTTCATAAGCTTTTATAATGTTTTCAGGTGTTATTTCCTTTATAAAATATACTTTTGCTTTTTCCATATTATCTTCTCCTTTCGCCTTTATTTTATCACTTCTAGTTTACTTTAAGTCAAGGATGTTTTTCAATTTCTTTGATTAAATCTTCTTTACCCTTTTATTAGGATGTGATTTTGTCTGATAAAACTATTTAGGCTTACTTTTACCTTTTTGTTCTCTGGATGTTCTTTTATTAATTGGATGTATCACTCTTTTATTGTGTCTGGCATCTTTCCTTAACAGAACAATGTACCTATTATTTTGTTGCTTTGAAAAATTACTTTTATTATTCTATTTTTTATCTTTC
The DNA here is from genome assembly GCA_944359885.1 of uncultured Bacilli bacterium. GTDB lineage: Bacteria > Bacillota_I > Bacilli_A > RF39 > UBA660 > Faecimonas. The sequence goes on from CALVTC010000014.1 coordinate 17,797, forward strand.
AAACTACTCTTTCATTCCTCTATATCCAGCTGTTGCAAAAAGAAAAAATTTCTTATTTTCTAAATTTTGAAGAATCTTCTTTATTTTTTCAGTACACATTCTCTTAATAATTAGTGTTTCAATATAGTAAATATCTATATTCTTGTTTTTTACTTCTTCTATTAGTTTGTTACTAACTTTTTCTAAATATGCTTCTTTTTTACACTTTTAATTGTCTTTACTAATTCTTTTGTATTGTCTGAGATAGAATCGTATGTAATTGCTTCTTTCATTTTCCCTCTAGCTTATTTTTTAAATTCTACATCAATAATTACCACTTCGGCAATTGTTCCAACACGCATATTAGGTCCAAATAGGCCTACCCCACTTGTCACGATATTGTGCATGTTATCTTTTTTCATATATCCATAAGAATTTTCCCACATTAGTGCTGTTGTGATATTTCCTGGAAACATTTGTCCATCATGAGTATGACCGCAAAGATCCATATCGACTCCAGCATCTGCTAATTCTTGTAATTCATTAGGCTCATGATCTGCCACAATAATAGGTTTCGATTTGTCCATGTCTTCTGTTATTTCTTCTGGTTTTTTTCTTTCCGTTATTCCTCTTCCTGGTCTGCGATAATCTGGTCTTCCATATAAATAAACACTGTCTTCGATAAGTACTCCTTCATCTCTTAATAACTTAATATTGGCATCTTCTAAAAGCTGGTCCATGCGAATATCACTTTCTTTTTTCTCTCCTTTTTTACTAAAGGTAAAGCCTACTAGTATTTTTTCTTTGATGTCATGGTTTCCATATGTTGCATAAACCCCGTATTTACTTTTGATATTCTTTAGTGTTTTTACGATTTGTTTCGGATTATCTAAGGCCTCATATTCATTATCAAAAATGTCTCCTGCAATTACTACTAAATCAGGATTTTGTTTATTAATTTTTTCGACCATTTTTTCAATATGTGGTGTTCCTATATTATATCCCATATGTAAATCTGCTACTAAAGCGATTCTTAATTTTTTTAGTTTTTCTACCTTTTTGTTAATTGTTACTTGATATTTTGTTGTATGAATAATTCTTGCATTAATTGCGCCCCAGATACTAAATGATGCAATAATTGTAATGCAAATTGTTCCTGCTATTACAAAAGTTCTTTTGGAGTGAATATATTCCTCTTTTATTTTTTTACTTTTTATAGCGACCAATCTGATAGCATCAGCAATTAATACTGTTAATACAACATATAGCAATACTCCTAACCAATAATTTCCTATTAGTTTCATTAATCTGCCTAAAGCATTGGATGGTAATAGAAAACCAATTATCATGGCACTAGCAAAGAATGTATAGATTACAATAATTAGAATTCGTATTTTTTTATTATTGAAATGCTTACTACACGCTTGCATCCAACTAAGTAGCCATCTAGCTATATAAAAATTAATTAATATGTAAAATGGTGATAATAAAATTGCTATCATGTTAAATTCCTTTCTACTTAAGATGTTATTTTAATTTTTTTGGTAATATTATTTGATAATCTGTGATTCCTTTTCCAATATTTGGAGCTTTTTTTGAATAAATATTATCAAAAATAAATAATGTTAATAATATACAGCATATTGTTATTAATTTTTTTCGGTTTATTTTTTGAATAATATTATCTAATAATGGCGCGACAATATAGACTACTGCCATTCCTCCTAAACCAAAAACCAGTAATCCTTCTGCACAAATTCTTCCATGCAAGTTTAGAAAATATCCTGTGTAATCCCACCATTTTTGACCATTATAGGCATATTCTAAATAAACAGCAGTAAAATATTCAATGGTACCACACAATAATATAATTGCTATGAATTGTGTTAATGGTTTGGCACGAAATTTATTTAACACAGTAAGACATAAGATTCCTCCATAACCATAGATTGGAAGCCATGGTCCTTGTAGAACACCTCTTTTTACAAATTCACCATCTGCAATAATATGAAGCATTACCTCCCAGAACCAGCCAATGATAGCAAAGATAAAAAACATTGCGATTAAGGACCAAATGTAATATCTTCTCATATAATTAATTGTGTCTAGTTTTGGTCTTTGGTGTCTTTCGGCAATTGTAAATAATCGCATTGGGTATTCTTTTCCTCGAACAACATTTTTAAAGATTTCTAATTTTTGTGCTTTTCTATCTTCTGATTCAATTTTTTCTGCTTCTTTAGTATCTGATAATGAAATGCCAAAAAATTCCGCTAGGATTTTTTTAATTCCTTGTGGTTTTTTTAATTTTTTCTGAGACTTTTTTAGTCCCTGTATTACATCTGCATATTCTTGTTCCAATGTTTCTTTTGGTGCCTTTTCATATAAGTAGGTATCATTTAATTTTTCTATTCCCGGTATATTTTCTTCTTTTTTTACTTTCCTTAAATTGGCATAATACTCTGTCATAGTTGCTACTTTGTATGGATTAGAATACAATATTTCAGTAATTCCTAAAGTGAAAAATCCTAAGATAGACCATCCTAAATAAGATAGTTCTAATTTAAAACATTCCCATTTATGACCGTCCATCATTTTTCTGGATAAATTAATTGCATCCAATGTTTTAATATTAGGATTTTCAGCAACAATATATGGTACTAACATATATGAATATCTTTTTATCGCTATTCCAATAATTGTTAAACACCACAAACTATAAAAAGCAGATGTTACAAACATTGTCCATGCTGTTTTATACCATCTTTTTGTTCGTAATAAAAACAAAAAACGTTGCATAGGTACTTTTTCATAGGTTCTTCCTTCTAGAAATATTCTTCTAGAAATGACTTGATACATATTTCCAAGGAAGAACCATAATAAAAAACTTAATAATAAACTGGCACTTACTAGAATAATTGAAGTAATATTAGGATGGCCAATAATAGAATTCATTCCTGTTATAAAAGTTACATAGATGGAACCTGTAGAGAATCCATTTACTATCATAGCGAAAACCCCTCTACTTCTTCCTAATATCTTAGTCTGATCTTTTTTGTCTCTTTCTATAATTTCTTCTTTTAATTCTTGTGTGGTCTGTTTGCCTTTCTTACTATCCCCATTTAATGCTTCTTCTACTGCTTGATCGACTTTTTTTGATTCTACTATTATATTTTCTGGAAACATTTTTGTTGATGTTAGATTCAAAGAACCAATAAATTCTGTTCCAATAAAAGCTGCAATAATACAAGCTACCATAAAAATTGGATAATGGTGTTTTAAGTTTTTTCTAGCTTTCTTTTTCAGTTCCCTTCGCGTTTCCATATTTACTCCTTTAGAACAATTATTCTTTTCTATTATACACTATATTCTAAATATAGAAAAGTTTTACAATAATAAAAAGCCATTGTTTTATAAGTTAAACAATAGCTTTTTTATATGTATTTTAGTTACTAGTGCATTATTTTAATACATTTTTTAATACAATTGTCTTAATTCTTGACATTTCTTGTAGAGTAGTTGCGATACCTTCGTTACCAATTCCAGAGTGTTTCCATCCTCCAAATGGCATTTCTGCAGAACGGAAGAAACTTGATCCATTGATAACTGCTCCTCCTACTTCTAGTTTTTCTGCAACTTTGAATGCATTGTTAATATCTCTTGTAATGATATTTCCACAAAGTCCAAAACTAGATTGATTTGCAATTTCAATAGCTTCTTCTATATTATCAAATCCGCAAATTGGAATGACTGGTCCGAATACTTCCATATCTTTCATGATATCCATATCTTTTGTAACATCAATTAGTACAGCTGGTTCGTAGTATGCACCATTGCGGCGACCACCGAAGACTAATTTTGCTCCTTGTGCCACTGTTGTATTTACTTGTTCTTCCACACGTTTAGCTGCTCTTTCGTTGATAAGGCAACCAATTTCTGTTCTCTCATCCAAAGGATTTCCTATTCTCATTTTACTAATTCTTTCAATTACACGACGAGTAAATTCTTCCTTGATGTCGTTATGTACTAAGAAGCGTTTGCTAGCACAACAAACTTGTCCGGTATTGTAAAGTCTTCCCCAAACCATTTCTTCGATTGCTAAATCTAAGTCACCATCTTTATCTAGAATAAAAGCATCATTTCCACCTAATTCTAACATTACGTGAGTTAAATTTTTACTAGCTGTTCCCATTGTTTCCATACCAACAGCTGTTGATCCTGTTACACTTACTAAATGAACACCTTTATGTCTTGCTAGTGCTTGCCCTGTTGTTGGACCATCTCCAGATAGACAACTAATAACACCATCTGGTACTCCTGCTTCCTTTAATAATAGGCAGTATCTGTGTAATGTTAATGGATTATAAGTTGATGGTTTTACAATAACTGCATTTCCCATAATTAAAGCACTTGGAACCTTTTGCCCAAATAAATCACTTGGAAAGTTAAATGGAATAATGCACGCTACTACTCCCAGTGGTTGTCTGATTGTAAATTGAACTGTTTTCTCTTGTCCCGGTTCACTTCCTGTTGGAATATTAATTCCATATAAGTGTTTTGCTCTTTCTACATAACCATAGACAAAGTTTCTAATATTTCCAATTTCTGTTCGAGCTTCTGTTATAGGCTTTCCTGTTTCTTTACAAAGTAAGATTGCAAGATCTTCTTTGTCTCTTTCTACTAGATCAACAAATTTTTCTAAGATACGCCCACGTTCATGTAGTGGTGTTTCTGCCCAAGCTTTTTGCGCAACTACCGCAGCAGTCACTGCCATATCTACATCTTCTTCTGTCGAGTTTGGTACAGTATCTAGAAATTCTCCAGTTGCTGGATTTGTTACCTCAATTACTTGATGATTGCTAGCATCCATTTCCATTCCTTTTACTAAATTTTTCATTATTACCTCCTAGTTTTTACCAAATGCGGTAAATGATAGCATTAATCCACCACAAATATTAGCAGAATGTTCATCGTATCCATATTCACCAAATGTAAAGATTGTGATAAATGGTACTCCTTTGGCTTCTTTTACTAATTGTTTATGTACTTCGCCGATGCGATCTCCAATTCCTAATTTTCTTCCACCACAGTGTACTAAGAAATAAGCAGCAGGTTCTGTATATAGTTGCTTTTTAACATCTTTTAGAGTGTTTCCAGTGGAATCAATCAACTCATCTACAGTTGCCTCTAATTGAATGATCGCTGTTCCTGGTACAGCTTTGTTTCCTAATGTGATAGTGTCATCACTTGTGGTTTTTGTTCCTTCATCATTACCAAACATTGGGTGACGGATTACTGTTAAATTTCCTAATGGATCTTTTACACCTAATGGTCTAGTTATTGATGCTACTAAAAGGTTTTGCCCTTTTAATTGTGCTGGGGTTGTGTTAATCCAACTAGCATATTTCTTTAATGCTGATACTCCATCAATACTTACTAATGTACGATTATCTCTTACTTCTGTAATTAATCCTATATTGTTTGTTTCTCTATAAGCACCAGTATAAGATGTTACTATTTCATTATCTGTATAGAAGAAAGCTACAGCTACACCATCATTAAATACTTTGTCATTACAAATGATTTGCCATTTTCCTTCCACTGTATCATCAGCAGCACTTCCTCCAAACATTGGAACTCTTCCAATAACATCTTGAATTCCCATTAAATAGTCTTCTTCTTCTTTTGGGCTTGCTACCATATAAAAGTATGCTGGTGCTCTTGTTGTTTTAGCATTTTCAACAGCTTCAATTGCTACTTTTCTACCAATAGCACGTGCATCTTTTCCCGCTTCGTGGCAAGCAACTCCTACTGTCATATCTTTGTCATCTAACATCATCATTCCTGAAAAACCATGATCTGATGTGATAACTCCTTCAGGTACCATAATAGCACCACTGCTAGTACATCCAATAATTGGAGCATCTGTTATGCTTCTTGCTCCTTTTACTACTTCTTTTACATCGCATAATACTGAAGTATAAAGCATTCCTAGTTTTGCATTTCTCATATCATGTGATGCAATTTTGGCAGTTTCTTCTCCTGATTTGAAACTGTCAACATCAATACTAAATCCTACTTTTGACTTTAACATTTTTCTACCTCTTTTCCTTTTTATTCATAAGCTTCTTGGTACAAAGCTAATATGTCTTCTTTTGTTACTTCTCTTGGATTTCCTCCAGTACATACATCATGTAATGCCTGTTCTGCTAGTGTTGGCAACATTTCTTTTGGAATTCCAATTTCTTTTAATGTTTGTGGAATATGTAATTTTATAGACAATTCTTTTACAGCATCCACTACCTTTTGAATTGCCTCTTCATCAGTTGTATTTGTCATATCAAGTCCAAATGCATTTCCCATGTTTCTGAATAATTCTGGACAAACTTGTCCATTGAATTTTAATACATGCGGTAATAGTAGTGCATTGGCAACTCCATGAGGTGTATCAAAATATGCTCCTAGTGAATGCGCCATAGAATGAACAATTCCAAGACCTACATTAGAAAATCCCATACCAGCAATATATTGGGCATATCCGATTTTTTCCACTGCCTTTTTATCTTTTTCATTTGCTGCTTTTTCTAGATTTTTATATATTAACGCCATTGCATTAATGTGGAACATATCTGGTATTAGCCAGGCAGCTTTGGTAATATAACCTTCCATTGCATGAGTTAGAGCATCCATTCCCGTTGATGCAGCAATTGCTTGTGGCATTCCTTGCATTAAATCTGGGTCGATAATTGCGACTACCGGAATATCATGCACATCTACACATACCATTTTCTTTGTTCTTACTTCATCTGTAATAACATAGTTAATAGTTACTTCAGCAGCTGTACCTGCCGTTGTTGGTAAGGCAATTAATGGTAATGCCTTGTTTTTTGTAGCAGCAGTTCCATCTAAGCTTACTACATCACTAAATTCTGGATTTGTCATAATTATCGCAATTGCTTTTGCTGTATCTATGACACTTCCTCCACCAACAGCTACAATGCAGTCAACGACATTTTCTTTAGCCATATGAACACCATTTTGTACATTTTCTACAGTTGGATTTGGTTTTACCCCGTCATAGATAACATATGGTATTTGACTATCATCTAATTCTTTTGTTACTAATGTGACAGTTCCAGTTTCTAGTAATGATTTATCGGTAACTACTAGAATCTTTTTAAAATATCTTGCTTTAATTTCTTCTGTTAATTTTACTCTAGCACCACGGCCAAAGTATGATGTTTCATTTAGTATGATTCTATTTATCATTTTACTAGCCTCCCTATCATATCGATTATACCATATTTTTATTTTTTAGAAAAATAGTTTTCTATATAAAAAAAGAAAAACGTTAATTTTTATTTGGAATTCCGTTTTATGGCAAAAAACTGAAATAAGTTTGAATATAGTACAATAAAATGTAAAAATCAAGGGCGAACGACAAGTGAGTTTATAAAACCCTTGA
>CALVTC010000015.1 GCA_944359885.1 uncultured Bacilli bacterium
TGTTCGTGTGTCAACTATTTTTTATCAAGTTTTCAAATTTGTATTTTAGACAAGCAAATTCCTTATTAACAAAAAAAATAGTTTGAGCTTAACGAGGAAGCAAACTCAAACTAACTTTTCCTTTTTCTAAAGAAATATCATCAACATAACAATCTACAATATCTCCAACACTAACAACTTCACTTGGATGTTTAATATATTTATCAGTAAGTTTTGATATATGAGCAAGACCATCATTATGAAGACCAATATCAATAAACGCTCCAAAATCAACAACATTACGAACTGTTCCCTGCAATTTCATGCCAATTGTCAAATCTTTAATATCTAAAACATCACTACGAAGTAATGGTTGTGGCATTTCATCTCTAGGATCTAAATTAGGTTTTTTCAAAGATAAAACAACATCTTCTAATGTATATTGATCGGTACCTAATTTTTCTTGATATTTAGAAAGATCAATTTTATTTAAAGCATCTATTAATTCAACACTACCAATATCTTTGATAGTAAAATTTAAATCCTTCAATAAAGCTACAGCAACATCATAACTTTCTGGATGAATTGCTGTCTTATCTAAAGCATTATCTCCATCCACAACTCTCAAAAAACCAATAGCTTGTTCATATGCTTTATCACTTAATATCTTCTTTTTACGGATTTCCTCACGAGAAGTAATTTTACCAACTTTTTCACGATACTCTATCAATTTTTGACAAGTTTTTTTGGTAAGTCCAGAAACATAACTAAGTAAAGAGCTTGACGCAGTGTTTACATTAACACCAACGCTATTGACACATTTTTCTACAACAAAGTCTAAAGAATTAGACAACTTCTTTTCACTAACATCATGTTGATATAAACCTACTCCAATTCCCTCTGGTGGAATTTTAACTAATTCTGCAAGTGGGTCTTGTAATCTTCGACCAATACTAACAGCACTTCTTTTTTCAATTGCTAAATCTGGGAATTCTAACGCAGCAACTAAAGAAGCACTATAAATAGAAGCTCCCGCTTCAGATACAATTACATATTTACAATCCAAATTATATTCTCGAATCATATCAGCACAAAACTTTTCTGATTCACGAGAAGCAGTACCATTACCAATTGCAATAATATCAACATGATAGCGATGAATTAATTGCACTACCACTTCTTTTGATTGCTGAATTCTCTGTTCACTATTACTATTTAAAAAAGGTTTAATAACAGTAGAATCTAAATACTTTCCATTCTTATCAACAACTGCTAATTTACATCCATTAACAAATCCAGGGTCAAAAGCCAAAACCACTTGTTCTTTCATTGGTGGAGTCAAAAGTAAAGCTTCTAAATTCTTACCAAAATTATCAATGGCAGCTTCTTCTCCTTTTTCTGATAATTCTGATCGAACTTCTCTTTCAATAGATGGTGCAATTAATCTTTTATAAGAATCATCTATTGCCTCACGAACACTACTTACAACAAATGACTTATCATTTTTAATAATCTTTTTCTCTAAGAATAAAATAATATCATCCTTAGAAACATCAATAGAAACTGTTAAAACTTTCTCTTTTTCTCCACGATTCAAAGCTAAAATACGATGAGGTTTAATCCATTTAACAGGTTCTGCATAATCATAATACATCTCATAAGTCTTTTCATCATCAACTGCATTCTTTTTCTTTTTAGACACAATAATTCCATTTTTATAAAAATAACTTCGAATCCACCTACGATAACTAGCATTATCACTAATCCATTCAGCAATAATATACTTAGCACCCATAATAGCATCTTCTACATTTTTTACTTTATCATTTACAAATTTTGATGCCATAGCATCCAAACTACCAGTAACAGGAAAACTCATCATCATCTTAGCAAGAGGTTCCAAACCTAAAGCAATCGCTTCCGTTGCTTTGGTTTTTTTCTTTTCTTTATAAGGGCGATATAAATCTTCAACATCTACTAATTTAGTACAATTCATAATACTATTTTTTAAATCATCAGTAAGCATACCCTTCTCATCAATCAAGCGAATAACATCTTCTTTTCTCTTTAATAAATTCACTTGATATAAATATACTTCTTGAATAGAACGAATCGTCTCTTCATCTAAAGCTCCTGTTGCTTCTTTTCGATATCTAGCAATAAAAGGAACTGTATTTCCTTCTTCTAATAATTTTAAAACAACTTCTACTTGTTTATCTGTAACATTTAAATTGTAAGCGATTTCTTTTATAATAAATTCATTCATCTAACATCCTCCATCTAGCATACTAATTTTACCACGAATGAAAATAAAAAGGAATAGAAAACTATCCCTAATATCCATATCTTAAAATTTCAAATGTTGTCTGATAAGAAACGCCATTGGCATAAGCTTCTGCCGAAGTTGGATAAAGTAAATCAAATAAATGACTTTTACCAAATCCAATATCACCACCACGGTCTAAAACAATACCTAAAAACTCTGAAAAACTAGAGTTTTTAACTCTAACAATAGTTCCCTCTGGATAAATACGATCTCCTGCCAAAATACGAACAACACCATAAGTAGAATCCGTATAAGTAATATTACCATTTCTAACATCTAATCCGCTAGCAAGAATTCCACTACATCCAATACAATCAGGTCCATAACCACTAAGACTACCAACTTGCGTCTCTAAAACTACATCTGAATTATTAATAGAGGAATCTGGTGTAGATACATCTTCTACAATCTCCTCTTCTATTTCTATATCTTCATCTTCTAACGTATCTTCTAAAACTACCTCTTCTACTATTTCATCTTCCAAAATAGCTTTTGCCAAGTCATCTTCATTTACTACATTATCATCTTCATCAGATGTTTGTGGTAATGATAATGCTAAAAAATCAGAACTCTTTAATTTTTTAACAGCAAGATCAACTGACAATGTAACGGGATTCATACTACGAACTCCCATATGAACGAAAGAGGCAATTATGCCTATCACTAAAATAAAATTCAGGACATATATAATTTTTTTCATACCAAATCTCCTTGCAAATAACAGTCTAACACATTTACAAGGAGTTGACAATAGCTTGACAAAAATTACCAATTGTCAAAGATGTAAACAAAAGTAAATTAACGAACTTCACACTGATAGCCACTCATCTCCATCGTTCTTTGTACTTCTTCATAACTATCCCCATTTTGAGCGTTAGGATATACTCCACCCGCCTCAGAAAAACCAGGAGTTAACTGTTCAACATCAAAATTAGCTAAGTTAAAAAACTGTGTTTCTACCATCTGGTCACTAGATAAATTACAATCTATATTAACACCAGTAAGCATATTCGCATTAGATTGCAATAATTGACATTCATTATATCTATCATTCAAGGCATCTGCATCTCCTTGCATCAATACTTCATGCTCCAAAGTAGTAACTTTGCCATTAGTAAAATTGTAAGTCTCAGTATATTGATAACTGTTTTCTCCATTTTCTCTTTCTACCATACACACTAAATCACCAGAACTAATCTGGTTAGGAACCTCTTCTTGTTGATTATTTGTAAAAATCTTACCTAAAAATTCAGAAGCATATGGTAACAAGAACACAGCTGCTAAAATAATTATAAAAGCAATCAATAATACAACTGGTTTAACACTTTTTCCTTTATTAGACTCAACTTCACCACCTATATTTGTAGAAGAAATTCCTACACTGTTACTCTTCTTCTCAGCACCCTTAGGTATAGGGGCAACATTCGTAGAATGATTGGTCTGCGCAAATGTTGAATCAGGTGATATTCTAGGAGAAGTTGCACTAGTACCAGCAACATAAGGTTTTGCAGCATAAGGAGAAATATAATTAGTTTTTTCAAAAGAAACATTTCCCTCTTGCCCCACCCCAGGAGCAGAAGGACTATTTTCTACAGTCGGTAAAACTGCATCAGATGCATTAGAAATTTGTGAAGAAGAACCAGCAGGAATAGAATTAACTCCTTGAGGCGGTAAAGTATTAGAAGTAGATACTGCATTCATACCAGTAGGAACTTCTGGAACTGGAACTGTATTATCTACCTGTTTTAAAGAAGAATTTTCTACCGAATTAGTAGAAGAAGAACCTAATAACTCAATATCATTATCTTTAGAATCCATACAATCACCTCAACTATGTCTTTCACAAGTATAATTACTTGCGCTCATTTCACGTTCTATCTCATCAATACTTTGTTCATATTGATAATTTGGATAAGTACCACCAGCTTCCAAATAAGCTGTTGTTAATTGTTCGGAATTAATATCAGCATACTCCAATTGTTGTCGATTTTCATAAACTCCATTACTCAAACTACAAGAAACTTTAATACCATCTAAACTAGATGTCTGCGCTTCTAATAAATCACAAGACGCCTTCATTTCAGACAACTCTAATGCATCTAAATGCTGATCTCCTTTAATTTTTGTATCAAAAATCAAACGATACATTTTACTATCTCGAAAAGAAAAATCAGCCTGATAATAATAATCATACTTATCATCATTTGAATTTAACGTACAAGTCAAAACTCCAGTTGTAAGTTGTGTATCACCTTCTTGCTTCTTCGCATTAAAATAATTTGAAATAAAACTACGAATATCTGGTAAAAATACAACAAGCCATATAAGCAATGCAAAGAAAATAAAAGTCATATAATATTTTAAATTAGCAAAAGGATGTTTTTTTTCTTTCGAATTAGTATTAGAATTAGAAGAGTTAACTGGAGGTAAATTTTCATTACTAACTTGCTGTTTATGAACAGAAGAAGGCAAAGATACATTTTGACTAACAGTCTGTGAAGTAGGAACAGTAGTACCAGGATTATAAACTGGATTAGTATTAGAAACAACTACATTAGGAGAAGGACTTTGAACATTTTGGTTTTGACTAGCAAAAACATTATCATTCTTATGAGCAGAAAGTTGTGAAGAAGATAATTCCGTATTAGATGCTACACTAGAATAAATCTTTTGTTGATTTTCTACTGTTGGACGTTGTTCTATATCAGGACGAGGAGCCATCTGAGCTACATTAGGAGAAGCTCCAGAAACCAATACTGCTTGAGCAAGTGTTGCCTGATTCGCTGGATTTTGAGGATTAGAAACTACATTATGAGAAGAATTCTTCTTGTCTTTATTTTTTTTCTCCTTTTGAGCAAGCTTTTTTAACCGCTTAGCTTCCATTTTTTCCTGCTTTGCTTTCTGACGAGCCAATTTTTTTTGTTCTGCAGGACTTAATTTTGCTCTTTCTGATTCCTCTTGTTGTTTCTGCTTTGCTAACGCTAACTCTTCCTCTTTTCTTTTAAGTTCATCTGCAATCCTCTTTTGTTCATCAATAGGAAGATTAGCAATCTTACTATTACGTAACTCTTCTTCTGCCAAAGCTCTTGCTTTTTCTAACTGTGCAATCAAAGCTTTTTGATCGCCATTAACAACAGCAAGAACATCTTCAGAAGATATTAATGCCTTATCTTGTTCTAACTTTTCTTCATCCATAAAATCATCCCTTTTATTCTTATCTTAAACCATCAATTTGCTCCTGAAAAGACTCCCCTCGAATAATATAACTTCCTGCAGTAAGAATATCACTTAACTCACAAAATTTTTTTGTATCTTGATTAATACCACCATCAACATTAACAACGATATTACTATCATAACTATCAAGTAATGCTCTAAGTTCCAAAAGTTTGTCTTTCGTACCAGGAATAAACTCCTGTCCACCCTTTCCCGGTTCCACACTCATAACTAGCACCAAGTCCAAAAGTGGTAAATACGGAACAATACTCTTAACAGGAGTACCTGGTTTTATTGCTAATCCACATTTAATACCATAACTTTTAATAAGCTCCAAATTTTCTTCTACTTGATCCATAAGTTCCACGTGAAAAGTAATATATTCAGTATTCAACTCCGCATACAAAGGAATATACTTCTTAGGATCTTCTACCATCAAATGTACATCCAATCTCTTATTCGTAAACTTATAAATATTTTTCATTTCACTAAATGGCATAGTTTTATTAGGAACAAACTTTCCATCCATAACATCAACATGAATATAATCAACATCTGTCTCATTTAATCGCCTCAAATCCATTGGAACATTAGAACTACTCAAAAAAGAAGCACTAACTTTCATACTCTTCATCCTCCCCAATAAAATTCAAATAATTAATATAACGACTCTTCATTATATTATTAGCAGAAACAGCCTTTTTTACTTCACATTCTACTTCTTTTGTATGTAGACAGTCCTGAAAAGAACAAGGAAATTTTCGAAACTCTATAAAACAATCACGAATATCCTCCTTAGAATAAGAATGAAAATCAAGAGCAGAAAATCCAGGAGTATCCATCACTTTACCACCAAACAACTCATATAAAGTAACAACTCGAGTAGTATGTCTTCCACGTCCCAAAGCAACAGATACTTCACCAGTCTCCAAATTCCAATTAGGATTTAATTTATTTAACAAAGAACTTTTTCCAGCTCCAGTCTGACCAGTAAATACACTAGTCTTTCCATTTAGCATTTCTTTTATCTTTTCTAACTCAGTATTATCAATAACAGAATATCCTATCTTTTGATAATAAGATAAAATTTCTTCTATTTTTAATAACTCACTATCTTTAACCAAATCTTTTTTAGTAATACAAATAATAGGTTTAACAGAATGTAACTCCATAAGAACAAGCAATTTATCAAGTAAATTTAAAGATAAATCTGGACATACCAAACTAGTAATAATAAACGCTTGATCAATATTACTAACTTTAGGTCGAGAAAATTGATTTTTTCTAGGTAGAATTTTTTCTATTACTAATTTTTCAGAATTAAATTCTACATAATCTCCAACCAATGGAATAATTTTCTCTTTTCTAAATATTCCCCTACATTTACAAGGATAAATTTGCTTATTTGTCTGTACATAATGCAAATCACTATGAATTTTTACAATCTGTCCTCTCATATTTCCCCCTTATTCAGTATCTGTACTAGGTGTTTGTGTAGTAGTCTCACTATCCTCATCTTCATCATCAGAAGTAGATGGCGTAGAAGGTTGTTCTTCTTCCTTTGGTTTTTGTGCAATAGTAACAGTAAAAGTTTGTCCTTTTACAATCGGACTACCAGCAGCCCTTGATTGCGTGATAATTTTTCCCTCTTCATAAGCAGTGGTCTCCTGATACTCTACCTGAATCGTCAATCCATATTTATCACAAAACGCCTCTGCATCTGCTAAAGACCATCCCTCTGCAGCCATATTAGGAAAAGTATCTACAATATTAGGAATATATAAAATAATAGAATCTCCCTCTTTTACTTCACTACCAGCAGCAAGAGATTGACCAATAATTTCTTGTTCATCATATTCCCTCTCACTAGCATCTACATCACGTTTTTCAACAGAAACATCAAGACCATATTGTGTTTCTAAAATCGTTTGTACTTCAATATAGTTTTGACCAGTATAATCTTCTATTTCAAAAGTCTCTTCACCAGTTGATTGATAAATAGTAACTTTGGTTCCTTCTTTTACACTTCTTCCCTTAGCAGGATCTGTACGAACAACTCTTCCTTTTTTTATCTCACTAGAAGAAACTTCCTCGATTTTTGTTCTTACTTCAAGACCAGCATCCTGTAATGTTTTCTCACAACGATTAACAGTAAGTCCCTCACAATCAGGAACAGTAACAGGTTCTGATGCAGTCACAGCCGGAATAATAAAAGCAACCGTAATAATACCAAGAACTAACAAACTAAACACAACAGCTAAAACAATAATAATAATTTTACGCTTTTTATCACCTTTATCTTCAATCTTAGTCGCAATAGGTTCTTCCTCATCATCATTATCTTTTTCTAAATCTTCAATTTTCTTTAAGTTCTTAGTAGAATCATTCTCATGCTCTGGATATGGATATTTATAAGGAGGTTCATTAATACGGTCATCATCAAGAGCTGTTAATAAATCCTCATGCATACTTCTTGCATCATCATATCGATTCTTAGGATTTTTAGCGGTCGCTTTCAAAATAATATTTTCTATACTTTGTGGAATCGCTGGATTATCATCTCTAACACTAGGTAACGGATCTCTCATATGTTTTAAAGCAATTTCAACTGCATTATCTCCTTTAAATGGTAAACTACCAGTAAGAAGTTCATAAAAAATAATACCCATCGAATAAATATCACTTTTAATAGTAGAACCTTTTCCACTAGCTTGTTCTGGTGGAAGGTAATGAACAGATCCCATGACAGAATTTGTTTGTGTAAGCTGTGTTGCATTTAAAGCCATGGCAATACCAAAATCGGTAATTTTAATTTGTCCATCATCCTTAATCATAATATTCTGAGGTTTTAAATCTCTATGAATAATATAAGAATCATGAGCATGAGCCATACCATCCGTAAGTTGTAACATAATATCAATGGCCTCAGACAAAGTAAGACTACCACGCTTTTTCAAAAGTTGTTTTAAGGTCTTTCCCTCTACATATTCCATAACAATATAATAGATTCCATCATCTTCACCAACATCATACATCTCTACAATATTAGGATGTGCAAGACTAGAGGCAGACAAAGCTTCCCTTTGAAATCGTCTAACAAATTTCTCATCGCTAGATAAATCTCCACGTAAAATTTTAATTGCTACATTACGATCTAGTATTGTATCATAGCCAAGATAAACATTGGCCATACCACCTTCACCAATAGAACGAATAATCTCATAACGATCATTTATCTTTTGCCCCTTTGTAATCATTATTCGTCACCTTCTTCACTACGAATTAAATAAGCAACCGAAATATTATCAGTTCCCCCTCGATTATTTGCCTTTTGAATAAGACGAAGTACTTTATCCTCTACATCAAGATCACTAAGTAATACTTTCTCTATTTGATCTTTATCTAACATATTAGTAAGCCCATCACTAGATAAAAGAATCTCTGAAATATCCATATCACAATCAAAGATATCAACTTCCACCTTAGTAGCGGCACCAAGTGCTTTCATCAATACATTTTTCTTTGGATGTACACTAGCTTCTTCTTTTGTAAGTTCACCAGCACTAACAAGTAAATTTACCAAAGTATGATCATAAGTTACTTTATGAAGTTTATCATCCTTCATAACAAACCCACTAGAATCTCCTACATTACCAAACAACAAATAATCCTTTGTAAGAATAGCCAGTACTAACGTAGTACCCATTCCTTTACTTTCTGGATGTGTTTTTTCATGTTGAAAGATTAATGTATTAATTTCACTAAATGAATCTCTAATCCAATTAACCGCATCCACCTTACTCATATTTAAAAAAGTCTCTTTAAAATATTTACCTAAATAACCTATCGCAATAGAACTAGCAACCTCTCCAGCAGAATGTCCCCCCATACCATCTGCAATAGCCATCAAATAATCATCATTTTGATTTTTTACAATAATAACGCTGTCTTCATTATGACTACGTACTTTACCAGCATCCGTTAAATAAAAAGATTTCATAACTCCTCCTTCTTACTTCTAAGTTGTCCACAAGCAGCACTAATCTTGCTACCAAATTCCCTTCTGATAGTAACCCCCACTCTATTCTTTTTAAGTATATCATAAAACTTCATAATTTGAACAGTACTACTTCTTTTAAAATCTAAATTATTTGTTTCATTATAAGGAATTAAATTAACATAACAATTCAAATGTCCAATCAACTTTACTAACTGTTTAGCACATTCTACACTATCATTAATCCCCTCTAACATAATATATTCAAAGGTAATACGGCGATTAGTCTTATTTAAATAAACTTCTAAAGATGAAATCAATTCCTTCAAAGGATAAGCCTTATTAATAGGCATAATTTGATTTCTAAGTTCATCCGTAGGTGCATGTAAACTAATAGCAAGATTAATTTGTAGTGGAAAATCACTAAATTCTAAAATTTTTGGAACAATTCCACAAGTAGAAACAGTAATATGACGAGCACCAATCGCAAGTCCCTTTGGATGATTAATAATTAAAAAGAATTTTAATAAATTATCATAATTATCAAATGGTTCTCCAATCCCCATAACAACAACATGACTAATTCTACTACCTAAGTCTTCTTCAATCATCAAAAGCTGTGTAACCATCTCCCAGGTTTCTAAATTACGTACTTTTTTTCTACGACCAGACTCACAAAACTTACATCCCATATTACAACCAACTTGACTAGAAACACAAACACTATTTCCATAATCATGCTTCATCAAAACTGCTTCAATATGCTCTCCATCAGTAAGTTCAAATAAATATTTGCAAACATCAACATCTCTTTCAACTTGAATCAATTTAAGTTTAGAAAAAGAATAATCACCCGCCAATTGCTCTAAAATATCTTTTTTTATATTGGTAATTTCCGAAATAGAAGAAATTCTCTTTTCATAAAGCCATGAAAATAACTGGTCAGCATGAAACTTACGAGAACCATGAGACACAAAATATTCTTCCATCTCATCTCTTGTTAAATTATATATATTCATCATACCACTCCAATATCTATATTATACAACAAATCATAAGAAAAAACATCAAATAATAACCACGTTAATTTTAACTTGTAAACTTCATTCTACTATAATAAATCAAAAAAATCCGTTACAAAACGGACATTACTAAAAATTTATATATTTAATTTTTAAAACTAAAGTTATTTTGTTTTAGTAAATTTTTTGACATCTTCAACTATATCATTAAAATTTAAATCAGACAATTGACACAACTCTTGAAAAACTTCCGTGTTTTTCCGAGCCTCCTCCAACTGTTGAGATTGTTTCATAATAAATGCTTGTTGACTATTATAATCAAACATTTCTGTAGATTTCAACCAATCAATATCTTTCCTTATTTCTTCTAAAGTTTGTGTTTTTACTAAGTGAAATTGTAATCCTGAAATATAATTTTGAACAATTTGTATTTTATCATCTAAACCAATATTTACATCATAATTGAATTTATCCTCATTTGATGAACCTGTTTTTATTTCATTAATACTACGAACTAATTGAAACACACTATCACTTCTGTATGCTTTTCTAATGGGAAGATTACCTTTCAAATAATCAAGTAATTTTGGTAAAGATTGACTATCTTTTATGATATGATATAAAATCGGATATTTCTTAACAATTGCCACGATATGAACATCTAAAGGACCTCCATAACGTCCATTTCCTCCACTTTCTTTAGAATCATACTCTAAGATTTCATCACAATTTGCTTTAATCTCATTAAGTAAAATTCTTTTTATAACACTGGAAAAACCACAGCTCTTCTTCTCAACTGTATCTAATATTGCATATTCTTTTATTTTTTCTAAAACTTCCTCTTTATTAGTCTCATTTATTTCATAAGTATAAATACAATCATCATACAAGAAAGAATATTTCACATAAATCACCTCTCCCTTAACAAACATTATACCATAAAACGATTATAATATCTTGTTTAATTATCGAAAGAGACAATAAACTTTAAGTGATAATATACAAAATTCTTTCAAAATACTTATAAACTATTTTTATTTACATTTTCTATGAAACATCTTGAATCTCTGCTACTTCACCAAAATCAGAATAAGATAAGGTAAGTTGCACTTGACCTGTTGCTAAACCTTTATATTTAGCATAACTACTAATATCATAACTAACGCCAACAACGTCTCTATCTTCATTCATCTGAATAACAATAGTATTGACTGGATCATCTAAATCAACTTCTACACCTTCTAATAAATCAATTAAAGTAGTAGTAGAAATAGAGAAATTAACCGTACTTTCTCCACTAGCAAGTTCTGTTTTAGAAATATAAGTAGCATGATCAACCAAGTTTTTCATAATTTCAACATCGACAAAGTCACTAAATGGATAAGGGACATCACATTTAATCCATAATCCTGCTTGTTCTTTCATATATAAATCATTATCTTGATAGTAATTGACAACACCATCTGTAAATAAAGCCTTCTTTTCATAATGACTTCCCGTATAAGTACTAGTAACACCATCAACTACAAACTGATAATTAAAATTATAATTACCGTTAGAAACAGCTGAAAAATTAGCTGAATAAGAATCCAACTGTAAATCCGTACTTCCAAGAACAGGACCACTTCCACTAACTCTAGCAAGAATAATCAAAGCTAGAAAGAAAACAAAATAAATTCCAAAAAAGATAACAGCTTTCCCTCTAGGAGTGTGAACAAACTCTGAAAAATCTTTCATTGTAAACTTTTTATCATTGTTTTCTTCCATAAGCAACCTTCCCTATATAATCATTCTTATTGATTCCATTAACAAAGCTACTTGCTAACATTCTTCTTTTACCAAATGGCTTAATATCTAATAACACAAGTTCATAATCACTTGTCGCAATACCAATACCATCTTTATAAATATGCAAGACTTCTCCAGGGGCTTTTCCACTAGTATCAATCTTTTCAATTCTAGCAAAATAAACTTTAAATTCCTTTTCACCAATGACACAAGAACTACCAGGAAAAGGACATAATCCACGAATCTGATTATATAATTCTAAACTACTTTTTGAAAAATCTAAATACTCTTCTTCTCTTTTAATATTATAAGCATAAGTAACTTCACTTTCTTCCTGCTTTTTTCTTTGGGCAGTACCATTTAAAATAGAAGGTAGTGTATCTAACAACAATTCACGTCCCATAATACTTAATCGATCATGTAAAACATCCATTGTATCCGTATCTAAAATAGGAGTCTCTCTTTGTGCAATGATATCACCACTATCCATAGCTTCATCCATATACATAATCGTAATACCTGTTTTACTATATCCATCCATAATTGCATGATGAATAGGAGCTCCACCACGAAGTTTTGGAAGCAAAGAAGCGTGAACATTAATACATCCATATTTCGGATACTCTAAAATAGCTTTAGGAATAATTTGGCCATAAGCACAAGTAATAATAATATCTGGTTCTAATGCCAAAATCTGATCATAATTTCTACGAATTTTTTCAGGTTGAAAAACAGGAATTTGATGTTTCAAAGCAACCTGCTTCACTGGTGAAAAAGCTATCTCCTGCTTTCTACCAACACGGCGATCTGGTTGACTTACTACCCCAACTACACAATACTCATCAATTAATCCTTCTAACACAGGAACACTAAAATCAGGAGTTCCCATAAATACAACTTTAATATCTTTCATATTCCACCTCTATTGATATAACATAATAATACTAATCACAACCCCTAATAAAATAAAAACAGAACCTAGTAATACCAAAAATGATACCTTACCATCTTCAGGTGTTACTTCTGGCCGAACTGTAGGTAAAATTACTTCTACTTTTCCCATATCCTTTTCAATAATATAATCAGAATATGGAATGGTAACAAATGAAATCTCTGTAGAAGGAATCATCTTTTTCCAAGAAAAATTATCAAATTTATAATCCATAATTTGACTAGCAAGAACTCCAATATCACTATCTTTATCAGAAAGAATCTCAGAAATACCCTGGATTTGGTTCTTACCAAAATAACTTCTCTTAACTAACATAATAGTAGGAGCTACTTTATTCTTTTGTAATAATTTCCACTCTTCTTGACACACATCTTCAATATCATGGATTTCATCCTCACTCAACTCTTTTGACTTCAACATCTTCCTAAGATTTTTAAAACATCCTAAATAATCTCCCTTGGCATAACAATTAATTTCCACTTTCTTAGAAGAAGGAGGACATAAGAAAGAAGAAAAATACATAGGACTATAAGTAGCATAGTAACATGCCATCATAAAATCATCAGTAAAAGATACATAATTATGATGAAAATCCATATCCGTAAAAAAATAAGGATATTTTTTTTGTATTACTTCAAACTTAGAATAATTGTTTTCATATTTTTGTGGAACAAATCCTTCCCTTTGAATTTTTTCTACATAGCAATGAGAAATACCATGATAAAAATAACCATCTACTACATATCTTTGATAAATATATTCTAATATTTCTCTACGATGAAGCTCCACTTTTCCCTTATAACCTAATTTCTTCGCACAAAATTTAACGATAATTTTACTAACACCATTACTAATATCATGGAAATTATCAATTTTATGCCAAAGTAAATCTAAATGATGAACATAATCAGGGAGATACTTTATATCTTCAATAATAATTTGATATTTTAATAAAGAATCAAAAAGTAAAAAAAACGCTTGCTCTAACCCTGAAAATTTCTCATAATTAATAGAATCTTTTTTCTTTTTATCATAATAGCTAGGATTTTCTTTAAGTTTACAAAATAACTCTTTTACTTCCTCTACTTCAAAAATAGAAGAAAACATACAATCACCACCCCTTTAAGATCGGAACCACATAACTAAATAATAAGCAACTCCAACTACAATAACTAAAAACAAAATAATCAAAATAAGACGAATAAATGGATTATTAATATCCCAATAATCGTTATATTTTTTTTGACTATGTTCCATCAAATTCTGAAACTCCTGATGATTTCTCTCATTAACATTACTTTGATTATTATCACGAATTTCATCATTATCAGATGGAAGAAATTGATTTGCCATGTCATCACCCCTATCTTTAACATAAGAATAACATATTTTATGAAAAATGACTAGGATTAAAATCAATATCGATACGAACTCTATGATTCGTTTTATAATGATGAATAACTTTAGACAATACTTCCTTTAAATTATCTTCTTTTTTATATTTTAAAATAATTCCATATCGATAAATATTATTTACTTTAAAAATCGCCAGAGATGTTGGACCTAAAATAGTAGTATGAGTCAAATTTCTATCCAAAGAACGTTTTATTTTAGATGTCTCTGAAAGTAAATATTTACTATCTTTACCACTAATTTTAACAAAGCAAAGATAATAAAAAGGAGGATAGCCTAATTTTCTACGGACTTGCATTTCTTCTTGATAAAATCCTAAATAGTCATGATTTTTAACAAAAGAAATAGCATAGTGATTAGGATTAAAAGTCTGAATCAAAACTTTACCACTTTTTGTACTTCTACCACTTCTACCAGCGACTTGGCAAAGAAGAGAATACGTATTTTCACTACTTCGAAAATCAGGAATATTTAAACTAGTATCGGCATTAATTACACCAACCAAAGTAACATCTGGAAAATCAAGTCCCTTAGCAACAATTTGTGTTCCAAGTAAAATATCATATTCATGATTACGAAAAGCATGGATCATTTTCTTATGGCTACCCTTTCGACTAGTAGTATCTACATCCATCCGCAACACTCTAGCACTTGGTAAAATTTTATGTAACTCTTCTTCAATTTTTTCTGTACCAACACCTAAATCCGACAAAGCATCCTCCTTACAATGTGGACAAACTTTTGGTAACACAGTAGCATAACCACAATAATGACATCTCAGCATCCCATTACTTTTATGATAAGTCAAAGTAATATCACAATTAGGACATTTTATAGTCTCAGCACAATTTTTACAAGTAACGAACGTAGAAAAGCCACGGCGATTTAAAAATAAAATAACTTGTTCCTCTTTCTGAATAACATTTTTCATTTCTTTAATCAAAACAGGTGTTAAATGAGTAGTAGATTTTCTTGCCTCTTGATTCATATCAATAATTTCAACAACTGGTAATTGTTTCCCATTTACCCTATCTTTTAACATGAGAAGTTGATAAACGCCCTTCTGAGCTCTTGCCATAGATTCTAAAGAAGGAGTAGCACTTCCTAATATAACTGGTGCCTGATGATACCTACCTCTCCATATTGCAATATCTCTAGCATGATATCTTGGACTTTTATCCCCTTGTTTATAAGAATCACTATGTTCCTCATCCATAATAATAATACCAATATTTTTTAAAGGAGCAAAAATAGCACTACGTGCTCCAATAACAATATTAGCTTCCCCTCTAGCTATTCTTCTCCACTCATCGTATTTTTCTCCTTCAGATAAAGCAGAATGCAAAGCAGCAATCTGATTACCAAACCGACTAGAAAATTGTTCTATCATTTGTGGTGTCAAACTAATCTCAGGAACTAATAAAATAGCTGTCTTATGATTTTTTAATACTTCTTCAATAATATGCATATAAACTTCTGTCTTCCCACTACCAGTAACACCAAACAGTAAATAAGGTCGAAGAGAACTACCATGAATCACAGTATCAACTACCTTCTGTTGAGAAGGAGTAAGAACCTTTTTAACATCCTGAGATGCCTCATACTTCATTCGGTAATCTTCTTTTTGAATAACTTGAAGTACTCCTTTTGAAACTAAAGTAGAAACACTAGCAGAAGAAATAGAAGTAAGTTCTTCTCTAGAAATTTCTTCCCTATCTAAAAATTTTTCCAAAATCTTTTTCTGGGAAGAAGAAGTCGCAACATAATCATTTTTTTGTAGCCGATAAAATGTATGAAACTTCTTTTTCACAACACTCCCAGCTTTTGCTTTTAATGCTTTCGGTAACATCACTTGATAAGCACTAATTAAAGTAGATAATGTCTCTTTTTGTATCTGTTTTCCTAAAAGTAACAACTCCTCATCTAAAACAACATCATAATCAACAATAGAATATATTTCTTTTAACTCTACCTCACTAGAATCTTTAATCTCCAAAACAAAACCTTCTAATTTTTGTTTACCAAAAGGAACCAAAACTCGTATCCCTATTTTTATAGAATTCTCTAACTCTTTCGGTACCAAGTAATCAAAAACTTTATCTAAATTTTGACTAGAAATTTCTACCAAAACACCTACAACCATGACATTACCTCCTCTTACATTATAGCACAAAAAGAAAAGGTCACCTATGCGACCTAAATAATTTCTAAATCATCATGAGACTTCTCATCCTCTTTAACAGCAACAGTTTTTTCAAACAAAATACTAGGATCATCTACTAAATCCTTAGTCATTTTATCTTTCTTCTTTGATTTTTTCTCATCAGTATAAACAATAAAAAATACAACAAAACTAACTACTAAAATACATATGATAAAAATAACTGGATTCATAGAATCACCTACCTACTTAAAAAAGCCTTAAAATATCATTAAAGGTAATAACAACCATTAAAATCATTAACAAGAAAAGCCCAATCGTATGAATCATATTTTCTGTCTCAGGTTTTACAGGAGAACCCTTAATCTTTTCAATAATAATAAATAGAATATGTCCGCCATCAAAAGCTGGTAATGGAAGTAAATTAATGAATCCAACATTGATACTTAAAAAAGCAATTAAATATAATATATTCATAACCCCACCAGCACTTTGATCTCCAACAATAGAAAATATTCCAACTGGTCCACTAAGTTGTGAAAGACTAATACCACCAGTAAATAAATATCCAACAGTAACAGCCATTTGTTTAAAAATAGAAAATGTCTTTTTATAAGTAAATTCTAACGCTGGAAGAAGACCTTTTTCTACTTCTTGTTCCATACCAATCCCATATTGATATGTAGTCTCTCCATCTACCTCTTTTTTCTTTGGTTGAACAGAATAAGTATCCACAGTACCATCCTCTTTTTCAACTTTAATATCGCTAGCTTTTTCTGGATTGGCAACTGCTAAATACAAACTAATATCATCAGTTGTAGAAATAGAATGACCATTAATCTCTAAAATACGATCTCCACTTTCAATACCAGATGTCGCAGCAGCAGAATTTTTAAGAACAGATGTAACAATTGGTTCCATAGAAGAACCACCCCAGATAAGTCCAATCAAAAAAAGTAGTAAAATAGCACAAATAAAATTATTACCAGCTCCAAAAAACATAATTAAGAAACGTTGCCAAGGTTTTTTAGCCTGCAATCTTTTTTCTTTAGGAACCTTATTTAACTCATCATCTTCTACATCTTCCCCAGCCATCATACAGAAACCACCAATAGGAATTGCTCTTAAGGTATATTCTGTTTCTCTACCTTTCTTACTCCATATCTTAGGTCCCATACCAATCGCAAATTCATAAACATAAACACCATTAAGTTTTGCCATCATAAAATGACCAAACTCATGTACAAATACGATAACACCTAATATTAATACAAATAAAATTAAAGTAATAACAAAATGCATAAGTTGCCTCCTTACAACACACTAGAAAAAATAATAAATGCCAAAACAACAAAAATTAAACTATCAAAACGATCTAATATTCCACCATGTTCAGGAATCAAATTAGAAAAATCCTTCTTACCATAATATCTTTTAATAGAAGAAAATACCAAATCTCCTAACTGTCCTAATAAAGATAAAATAACTGTTACAATCGCAACAAAAGTAAGGGACATAGAAGGATCAATTGCAGTAATATAAAATGCTGTTGCAACAAAACTACCAGCAACAGTACCTCCGATTAATCCTTCAATTGTCTTTTTAGGAGAAACTTTAGGACATAGTTTATGCTTACCAACTAACATTCCAGTAAACAAAGCAAAGGTATCTGTAATAGTCGTAATAAGCAATAAATAAATAATATACATAATATCATAATTACGACAAATAATAAGCAAATTAAAACTAAGTCCAATAAACAATACAGAACCAATTAAAAATAGTGCATCATTCAAATTATATTTCTTATAATCATGAATAAATACCATAGGAGATAAAAAGGCAAAAATCATAAATGCTACAACTCTATAATCCATGGTATAAATAAACTCAATAGAGTCAAAATGAGAAAGAGCAAAAAATACGACCATAACATAAGCAAACATCTTCATTAAAAATGGAAATTCTTTTCTACTTTCTCTAATATGAAGTAATTCATATAATCCTAATAAAGCAAGTAAAGTCATAAAAATAGCAAATGTTTTTCCTCCAATAAGTAATAATGGAACAAAAATAGCTATCATAACAATGGCAGCAAGTACACGTTTTTTCATGATTGATTCCCTCCAAATCTTCTATTTCTCCTATTAAATTCTACGATTGCATCCCAAAAATCATTCTCCATAAAATCAGGAAAATAAATATTAGGAAAATAAAATTCTGCATAACTCGCTTGGTATAACATAAAATTACTAAGTCTTAATTCTCCACTAGTACGAATCACAAGATCAAGCGGTGGCAAATCTTGATATAAATTATTATGTATAGTATCTAAAGTAATATCATCAATAGAAAGACTACCATCTAATACTTGCTTCGCAATATTACGAGTCATATCTAATATTTCTGCCTGAGATCCATAATTTAAGCAAAAATTTAACACTGTACTTGTATTATTTTTTGTCTTTTCACTAATCTCATCCATAACTTTTAATACATTATACGGTAACGGTTCTCTTCTTCCAGAAAAAACAACTTTAACATGATGATCCATAAGTTCTTGAAATTCTTTTTTGAAAACTTCCACAAATAGATTCATCAAAAAATCAACTTCTACTTTTTTTCGTTTAAAGTTTTCTGTAGAAAATACATAAAGGGATAAATATTTTAATCCTAAACGTTCCGCATAAAGACAAATATTTTTTAATCTAGTAAAACCAGCTCGATGACCAGCACTTCTAGATAACCCTCTCTGTTCAGCCCAACGACCGTTCCCATCCACAATAATTCCAATATGATTCGGAATAGTTATCTTTTCATTCATCTTTTATACCTCAAAATAATTATATAACAAGAAAAAAGAAAAAGAAAGCAAAAATACTTCCTAAAACTTATCAATATCGATTTTAACATATTTATTATCTTTCAAGGAACTACTTGCTTGTACAAGAGTACGAATAGCATTGGCACATCTTCCACCTTTACCAATCACACGTCCCATATCATTTTCCGCAACAATTACTTGAATTAAGATAACATTCTCTTCATCAGTAGGAAATTCTTTTACACTAACTGCATCAGTATCTACTACCAATGATTTTACAATTTCTTCTGTCAATTGAACCAAATTCATGATTACTTATCCTTCTTTTCTCTAGATTCAGTATACTTCTTCATAATACCAGCTTTAGAGAATAAGTTTCTAACAGTATCAGTAGGAATAGCTCCATTATTTAACCATTTTAAAGCTACTTCTTCATTAATATTT
Organism: uncultured Bacilli bacterium; assembly: GCA_944359885.1. Classification (GTDB taxonomy): domain Bacteria; phylum Bacillota_I; class Bacilli_A; order RF39; family UBA660; genus Faecimonas. The sequence goes on from CALVTC010000015.1 coordinate 20,123, forward strand.
ACTTTACATTCTCCAACAGGTGCATAAGTACCAATTAATTCAATATATTGACCATTTCTTGGACGTCTAGAATCAGTAGCAACGATTCTATAAGTAGGTTTCTTTTTAGCACCCATTCTAGTTAATCTAATTTTAACTGCCATAATATCCCTCCATTTCTTAAATGCATATCTAGTATAATAAAAAAAAAGATATCTGTCAACCTTTTTTTGTTAACAGATATCTATTTTTGATAAGACAAGTTCTGATTAGCTGAAGAAAGTTCTTTTTTTAACTGAATAGCTTGTTCTGTAATATCAGAATTAACTGGTACAAAAATAAGTCCAATACTTCCACATTCTGATGTAGAACTAGATAATCCTACTTCTCGTAAAGCAGAAGAAACTGGTTCATAATGATTACTAGAAATATAATAAAGACTCTCTTCTCCAGAGTAAGAAGAAGCAATATTTTTCTTCTGTAAAATCTCATCAGCAGCAATAGAAGAAAAACTATGACGAAATTTCATTAATAGTTCTTCATTAGGTTGCAATGTATCCTTAATATCTTCAATTATAATATCAATAAACTCATCTAAATTTAAATAATTATTCATAATATCCCCCTATATAAATTATAATTTAACTTTTTTATATGAATAAGCAGCAGATAATTCTTCCTTTAATTTTGCCGCTTGTTCTTTAATATCTAAATTAATAGGAATAACAGTAAAAGGAATTACATCATCCTTTGGTAAACAGATTGGCAACTGTGCCCATTCCAAAGCTAAAGAAAGATTAAAAGAAGGCCACCTCTTAGCGCTAGATACAGAATAAAGTTTATGATCATCAAGACAACTATAAGTATTATCATTATCATATAAAATATCATTAACTGCAACACTAGAAAAAGTATATCGAAATCTTTCTTCTTGTAAACTATCTAATTGAAATGCATCCTTTACATCTCCTACAACATCATCAATGAATTGTGATAAAGATAAATAATTAACTTCATCCATACAACCCCTCCTTTAAAAATTATCATAATTATACAACAAAAATGCTAATTTGTAAAGAAAAATCATAATGAAAAAAGCACTTTAAAAGTGCTAAACACAAAGAATCAAACATATCACTATAACTAAATTGTACTATCTTGTATAAAGTCATCATCTAATTCTTGATCTAAAGTATCAGTATTAGAATTAGAATTTTCGTCTACAATTTCATCCCAAGGATCCTCTTCTTCACTAGCTTCGATTTTTACTTTTACATCTCCAACTAATTCTATACCAAGCTCTTTTTCAATCGTATAATGAATCTCATTACCCTCAATAGAAACATCAGAACAAGTAGGTTGTTTTAAACTTCGAACAATTATTTCTTCATCTCCAGTATCATCATCTCTATTTCTCATATGAACAACTTCTTGATAATGTTTTGTCTCTTTTATAACATCAGTCTTGGTATCTCTATCATAAGAATACCAAATATTGACATCATAACTACCAGAAATCGTAATTTGGTCTCCTACTTTTTCCCCACGAAAATTATGATTGATAACCCAGCATCCTAAAATAGTAGACGGCGTATGTTCGACTTTCACAGTATTTTCAGTTGTAAATAATTTCTTTCCCTTACCAATGACTGCTTTTGTAACTATTTCTTTATAATTAGACATATCTACCCCTCCTAACTTAATGTATGCAACATCCCAAAGATGTTTGACTAATATTTTGCTTTTTCTAAATTTATGGTACACTATATCAGGAGGTAAAATATGGCATCAGCAGTAATTCATTTAGCAATAGCAAAAGTAATAGAACCCTATCTAAATATAAAAAACAAAAAAGACTACTATTTAGGAGCAATTGCACCAGATATTTCAAAACATATCGGAAAAACCAAACAAGAATCACATTTTCTAACTAGAGGTGAAAAGAAAATACCAGACCTAGAAAAATTCAAAAAGAAATACCCAGGGTTTTATCAAAATGACTTTGATTTAGGATATTACATTCACCTATTTACAGATAAACTATGGTCAGAAAATTTTTTATCCAAATTAATCAAAAATAACTCTGTAAAACTAAAAGATGGAAAATTACTAAATCTAACAAAAAAGTAGCTAAGAAAACTAATATATCAAGATTATACAAACCTAAACATTAAAGTAATAGAAGAATATAATATGAATCTTTCATTATTTTACGAAGATTTTCAAATTCCAAATACCAAAATATCAGAAATACCAATAGAAAAATTAAATATTTTAATAGACAAAATGGGAATTATTATAGAAAACTCAAAACAAGAAAAGCTATATATTTTTGATATCGATTTAATTAATAACTTTATAAAAGAAACAAAAGAAAAATTTCTAATAGAAATAAAGGATTATGAACTAATTTATTCATAATCCTTTTCATTAACAAGTTTAAAAAAATAATCATTTAAATCATCTTCTACATAAGAAAGGATATTATTTACTTTTTCCAACTGTTCCATATAAACAACATAAATAGGAATTTGTTGTAATTGCTTTTCCAAAGATTCAACCTCTCTTTTATCTTGATATCCTCTTTTAACATATTCTTTCTGTGCGACTTTTAATTTTTCAATTAATTGCATTAACTCTTTATTTTTACTCATTTTCTCCTTTAATACCAAGCACTCTTGATAACAAGAACTTTCTAATATAACAGAAATAACATCATCAATAGCTTTATTCACATGCTTCTCCATCTAAACTCCAAGTTTTTGCTTCTGTAACTTTTACCATAACCAAATCTCCAGAAGTAAGTTTTTTATTACTAGAAAAATTAATTAATTTATTTGTATCAGTATACCCATAATACATATGTTTTTTCTCAGATACACCCTCTACTAACACTTCTACTTCCTTATCAGCTAACTTTTTATTATTTTCTAAAAAATAAGTATTTACTATTTCATTTAATCTCTGAAGTCGCTCTTCTTTTTCTTTTTGAGAAACAGGATCTATTAAACGACAAGCAGGAGTTCCTTCTCTTTTAGAAAAGACAAAAGTAAAAGCATTATCATATTTACATTCACGTACTAAAGATAAAGTCTCCTCAAAATCCTCTTCCGTCTCCCCAGGAAATCCTACAATAATATCAGTAGATATACTAACCCCTGGAACTTTATCTTTAATTTTATGAAATAATTCCAAATAACTTTCTCTCGTATAACGGCGTCCCATTAATTTTAAAATACGACTAGAACCGCTTTGAACAGGTAAATGAACACTAGGCATAATATTAGGATATTTAGCAATTACATCAATCATTCGATCAGTAAAATCCCATGGATGAGACGTAGTAAAACGAATTCTAGGAATTCCAATTTTCGCAACATCCTCAAGTAAGTCAGCCATAGTATAATCATCATATATATCTTTACCATAAGCATTAACATTTTGACCAAGTAAAGTAACTTCTTTATATCCATCATCAAATAACTTTTGAACTTCCTCTAAAACATCTTCTTTTAATCGACTACGTTCACGACCTCTAGTATAAGGAACAATACAATAAGTACAAAATTTATTACAACCATAAATAATATTAACATAAGCTTTATAGTCATTAACACGAAGAACAGGAAGCCCTTCTATTAAATCTCCCTCACGAGAAAAAACCTCAATCTGTTGCTGATTCTCTACAATTGCCTTATCAATAATTTCAGGTAATTGGTACATATTATGAGTACCAAAAACAAAGTTTACCCATTTATAATCCCTAAGAATCTTATCAACCACACTAGCTTCTTGTGCCATACATCCACATAATCCAACAATCAAAGTCTTCTTTTCCTGTTTCAAATGTTTAAGTCTACCAAGCATACCAAATGCCTTATTATGAGCATTTTCACGTATAGAACAAGTATTTAATAAAACTAAATCAGCATCTTCATAATTTTCTACTTTAGAAAACCCTAAAAAAACAAGTAATGCCTCAATATTTTCACTATCATGTTCATTCATTTGACATCCATAAGTTTTTAAATAAAAAGTCATACCCTTATATTTATCTTTAACTTTACTATCCTCTATAAATTCAATTCTTTTATAAGGTCTAATATCTCTAGTTCTAGCTTCTTTATAATCTGGTAAATGCATAACTACCACCTCACAAATCAAAAAAAATTATACCATAAAAAGAGAAAACAAAAAAGAGGAAAATCCTTTGAGTTTCGGTTTTTTACAGAAAATTTATATAAGGTCATAATAACTTTTAAGGTTCTGATAAAATTCTTCAAAAT